>NZ_LZKE01000178.1:0-9515 GCF_001672675.1 Mycobacterium sp. E2327 | reverse complement strand
GGACGCCCTGATCAAGGCGCTGCCCTCGATCCGGCGGCGGGTGGACGGGGCGGCGCTGGTCATCGTCGGCGGCGGGCCGTACCTGGACGCGCTGCGCAAGCTGGCCACCGACTGCGGCGTGGCCGAGCACGTGACGTTCACCGGTGGTGTGCCCGCCGCCGAACTGCCGGCCCACCACGCGCTGGCCGACGTTTTCGCGATGCCATGCCGCACCCGCGGCGCCGGCATGGACGTCGAGGGCCTGGGCATCGTCTTCCTGGAGGCCTCGGCGACGGGCGTTCCCGTCATCGCCGGCCTGTCGGGCGGGGCCCCGGAAGCCGTGCGGCACAACAAGACTGGGCTGGTGGTCGACGGCCGCTCGGTGGACGAGGTCGCCGAGGCCGTCGGGGAGTTGCTGGCCGATCCGGAGCGGGCCGCCGCGATGGGCGCGGCCGGCCGCGAGTGGGTGACGTCCCAGTGGCGCTGGGACACGCTGGCGACGCGGCTGAGCGACCTGCTGCGCGGCTAACAGCAGTGTTCGCCGGGCCCGGCCCGGCCACCAGACGTAAAAGCCCCCATTTCCGTGCCGAAATGGGGGCTTTTACGTCTGGTGGCGGTTAATCCTTCTCGTAGATCGATTCGATGTCGGAGGCGAACTTCTCGGCAACCACGTTGCGCTTGACCTTCATCGTCGGCGTCAGCTCGCCGGTGTCCTCGGTGAAGTCCACCGGCAGGATGCGGAACTTGCGGATCGACTCGGCGTGCGACACCGCCAGGTTGGCGTTCTTGACGGCCGCGTCGATCTCGGCGAACAGGTCGGGGTCGGTGGCTAGATCGGCCACCGACGCGTCGGCGGGCTTGTGGTTGCGTTCCTTCCAGGGGCCGAACGCCTCGGGGTCGATGGTGATCAGCGCGCCGATGAACGGCTTCGCGTCGCCCACCACCATGGCCTGACTGATCAGCGGGTGCGCCCGCAGCTGGTCCTCGAGCACCGCGGGGGCGACGTTCTTGCCGCCGGCGGTCACGATGATCTCCTTCTTGCGGCCGGTGATCTTCAGGAAGCCGTCCTCGTCCAGCGCGCCTAGGTCGCCCGTCTTGAACCAGCCGTCGGTGAACGCGTCACGGGTGGCCTGCTCGTTGTGCCAGTAGCCGCTGAACACCACGCCGCCGCGCACCAGCAGCTCGCCGTCCTCGGCGATGCGCATGCTGTTGCCGGGCAACAACGTTCCGACGGTCCCGATCTTGACGTTGCCGACCTGGTTGACGGTGATGGCCGAGCTGGTCTCGGTCAGGCCGTAGCCCTCGTGGATGGTCAGGCCCACCCCGCGGTAGAAGTGGCCCAGCCGCGCGCCCAATGGGGCGCCACCCGACACGGACGCGTGGCAGTCGCCGCCCAGCGCCGCGCGCAGCTTGTGGTAGACGAGCCGGTCGAACAGCGCGTGCCGGGCCCGCAGCAGCAGGCCCGGTCGCCCGCCGTCGGCGTGGGCCTGGCTCCAGTCGACCGCGGTTTGCACCGCCATCGCGAAGATCCGGCCCTTGCCGTCGTTGGCGGCGTTCTGCTCGGCGGTGTTGTACACCTTCTCGAAGACCCGCGGCACCGACACCACCACCGTCGGCTTGAACACCGCGAACATCGGCAGCAGGTTCTTGATGTCGCTTGTGAATCCGACCGTCACCTTGTTGGCGCACGCGGACAAGGTCAGCGACCGGGCCAGCACGTGGGCCAGCGGCAGGAACACCAGCAGCCGCTGCCCTTCGTTCAGCAGGGTCGGCAGGCATTCCTTGGCGCCGCGGCTCTCGTAGAGCAGGTTGGAATGGGTGAGTTGGCAGCCCTTGGGCCGCCCAGTGGTGCCCGAGGTGTAGATCAGGGTCGCCGGGTCGTCCGCGCGCAGCGCGTCCAGCCGGGCGGTCAACTTGGCCGGCTCGACGTCGGCGCCGGCCTCGACGAGCTGCTCGAGCGCCTTCGGGCCCGAACCGTCGATGTGCAGCACCCGGCGCAGCTCGGGCAGCTCGGCGGTGAGCTCGGTGACCATGGCGGCGTGGGCGTCGGTCTCGGCGAAGGCCACGACCGCTCCCGAGTCCTGCAGTACCCAGCGCACCTGCTCGGCCGACGACGTCTCATAGATCGGCACGGTGACCGCACCCACCGCCAGGATCGCGAGGTCCAGGATCGCCCACTCGTAGCGGGTGGCAGAAAAGATGGACACCCGGTCGCCGGCCTGTACCCCGAGGGAGATCAGGCCCAGCGCCGCGGCACGCACCTCCTTGGCGGCCTCGGCGCAGGTGACATCGGTCCACACCCCGTCAATCTGCCGTTGGAAGATGACGAAGCTGGGGTCGTCGCGCTCGTGCTCGAAGACCATGGCCGCGACGTTTTCGTGCTCGCCGACGGTAAAGCGGGCGGGGACGCTGTACTCACGCACTCTGGTGACCTCGATTGATAGTGACGTTGCCCGCCCCTTGCGGGGCCGGCTTGCTGTTGCCCAGCCTAATCCGCAAATTTGCGCTGCATGGCTGAGGTCGGCCGGGGCGCCACGAAGCTTGCGGAGTCGCGCCGGGTGCCTAGACGCGGGCGAACCGGTTCGGTGTGTGAAGCTATGGCGGTGAACAGCATTCAGATCGCCGACCAGACGTTCGTCGCCGCCGACGGCGCGCGGGTAGGTGCCGTGGTCGCCGACCCGTCGTCGTGGCGGCGGTGGTGGCCGGACCTGCGGCTGCAGGTCGTCGAGGACCGCGCCGAGAAGGGGATCCGGTGGACGGTCACCGGCGCGCTGACCGGCACCATGGAGATCTGGCTGGAGCCGTCGCTGGACGGGGTGGTGCTGCATTACTTCCTGCACGCCGAACCGACCGGCGTGGCGGCCTGGCAGCTGGCAAAGTTGAATTTGGCGAAGATGACGCACCGCCGTCGGGTGGCGGGAAAGAAAATGGCCTTCGAGGTCAAACGGACGGCGGAACGGTCACGTCCGGTCGGCGTTTCTCCGGTAGCTTAACCGGATCAAGGTTGGCGGTAGGAGTACCGTTTCGCCCCGAAGGCCGGGGTAGTCCTGTACATGCGGGGTACTCGCTTGCGGGAGAGAGGGCATCAGCCAGGTGGCGGAGAAGACGACGCAGACCATCCACATCGACGCCGATCCGGGCACGGTCCTGGAGGTGATCGCCGACATCGACTCGTACCCCGAGTGGATCTCGGAATACAAGGAAGCCGAGGTGCAGGAGCGGGGCGCCGACGGCTACCCGAAGACGGTGCGATTCGTCATGGACGCCGGCGTCATCAAGGACACCATGGTGATGTCCTACAAGTGGCCCAAGGACCGCCAGTCGCTGAGTTGGAGCCTGGTCTCCAGCTCGCTGTTGCGCTCGCTGGAGGGCTCGTATCGCTTGGCGCCCAAGGGATCCGGCACCGACGTCACCTATGAGCTTTCGGTCGACCTGGCCATCCCGATGATCGGTTTGCTCAAGCGGAAGGCCGAGCGGCGCCTCACCGACACCGCGTTGAAGGATCTAAAGAAACGAGTCGAGGCTGAGTGAGTCCAGCGCCACCCCGGCCCGGATCAGCCTGTTCGTTGGGAAGGGCGGGGTAGGAAAGTCCACCCTGGCAGCTGCCACCGCGGTCGGCGACGCGGCCACGGGGCAGCGGGTGCTGGTGGTGTCGACCGATCAGGCGCACTCGCTGGGCGACGTGCTCGGTGTCCCGGTCCCGCCCAGCGGCGAGGGCGAGCTGGTGCGGGTGCTCGCCGATGACGCGGAGGCTGGCGGCGGCTTCCTCGACGCGCTGGCGCTGGACACCCTGGCACTGCTGGAGGCCCGGTGGCACGACGTGGTCAGCACGTTGGACGGCCGGTTTCCCGACTCCGAGTTGAGCACCATTGCGCCCGAAGAACTTTCGGCGTTGCCGGGCGTCCAGGAAGTGCTGGGCCTCTACGCGGTCGGGCAGCTGGCGGCCTCGGGGCGCTGGGATCGCATCGTCGTCGACTGCGCCTCGACCGCGGATGCGTTGCGCATGCTGACCCTGCCCGCCACCTTCGGGCTCTACGTGGAACGCGCGTGGCCCCGGCATCGCCGGCTGTCCATCGCCGCCGACGACGCCCGCTCGGGCGCGATGGTCGAGTTGCTGGAGCGCATCAGCGCCAGCGTCGATCGCCTCAGCGAGTTGCTGACCGACGGGGATCTCGTCACCGCGCACCTGGTGCTCACCCCCGAGCGGGTGGTGGCGGCCGAGGCGGTGCGCACGCTGGGCTCGCTGGCGCTGATGGGGGTGCGGGTCGAGGAGCTGATCGTCAACCAGGTCCTGACGGAGGACGAGTCCTACGAGTACCGTAACCTGCCCGAGCACCCGGCGTTCTATTGGTACGCCGAGCGCATCGCCGAACAACGCGTCGTGCTCGACGAACTCGACGCCACCATCGGCGACGTGGCGCTGGTGCTGACCCCGCACCTGTCCGGCGAGCCGATCGGCCCCAAGGCACTGGGTGCGCTGCTCGACAGCGCCCGTCGACGCGGCGGGGCGGCGCCGCCGGGGCCGCTGCGGCCCGTCGTGGACCTCGAATCCGGCTCGGGGCTTGGGTCGATATACCGTATGCGGCTAACGTTGCCCCAACTTGATCCCGGAGGGCTTTCGTTGGGCCGAGTCGATGACGACCTGATCATCAGCGCTGGAGGGTTGCGGCGCAGGGTTCGGTTGGCGTCGGTGCTGCGGCGTTGCACGGTGCTCGACGCGCACCTGCGGGGCGGTGAGCTGACTGTTCGCTTTCAACCCGATCCGGAGGTGTGGCCTAAGTGAGTGGGGCTCATTCCGAAATCGGTCCGGAGTTGCGCAGGCTCGCCCAAGCGATCCTGGACGGGATCGACCCGGCGGTGCGAACGGCGGCGGCGTTGACGGCGGGCGGCGGCGTCGGGACCGGCAAGTGCCAGCAGGTGTGGTGCCCGGTGTGCGCGCTGGCCGCGTTGGCGACCGGTGAGCAGCACCCGTTGCTCACCGTGATCGCCGACCACAGCATCGCCCTGCTGGAGGTGATCCGCGGGATCGTCAACGACGTCAACGACATCGACCGTTCGCCGACGCCGCCACCTGACGGGTCGCCCGGCGGCCCCGGCGAGCAGCCCCCCGACGGTGACGGCACCGTCAAGACCCGATACCAGCCCATCCCGCTCACCGTCGAGGAGTGACCCGCCCGCGGACAAGGTGGTCCCTTGCGCCGGGGATCGGTACAGTTGGCCAGAACACTGCGGGTGGCGGGAGCGAGAGGGAGGGCCATGTGGTACTGGCTATTCAAGTACATCCTGCTGGGCCCGCTGCTGTCTCTGCTTGGCCGACCGAAAGTTGAAGGGCTGGAATACGTTCCGACCTCCGGGCCGGTGATCCTGGCGAGTAATCACCTCGCCGTGATGGACAGCTTCTTCCTGCCGCTGGTGGTCCGTCGCCGGATCACCTTCCTGGCGAAGTCCGAATATTTCACCGGCACCGGCGTCAAGGGCTGGTTCAGCCGGTGGTTCTTCACCGCCGTCGGGCAGGTGCCGATCGACCGCACCGACGCCGACGCCGCCCAGGCCGCGCTCAACACCGCCGAGCAGGTGCTGAAGCAGGGCAAGCTGCTGGGCATGTACCCCGAGGGCACCCGCTCGCCCGACGGCCGGCTGTACAAGGGCAAGACCGGGCTGGCGCGCCTCGCGCTGCACACTGGTGTCCCGGTGATCCCGGTGGCGATGATCGGCACCAACGTGGTCAACCCGCCGGGCACCACGATGTTGCGCTTCGGGCGCGTCACGGTGCGGTTCGGCAAGCCGATGGACTTCTCCCGGTTCGAGGGAATGGCGGGCAACCGCTTCATCGAGCGGGCCGTCACCGACGAGGTGATCTACGAGCTGATGCGGCTCTCCGGGCAGGAGTACGTCGACATCTACGCGGCCAGCATCAAGGAGCGCAGCAACGGCGACGAACCGACCGGTGAGGCGGCGCGGATCCCCGAGACGGCCGTCGGCTAGTGGCGATCGCGAGCGCGGCGTAGCCGGGCGAAGCGGGTCGCCACCATGGGACTAGTGGCGATCGCGAGCGCGGCGTAGCCGGGCGAAGCGGGTCGCCACCATGGGACTAGTGGCGATCGCGAGCGCGGCGTAGCCGGGCGAAGCGGGTCGCCACCATGGGACTAGTTGCGATCGCGAGCGCGGCGTAGCCGGGCGAAGCGGGTCGCCACCATGGGACTAGCTCGCGGCTGATACCGGCGTCAGCGGGCGCGTCGCCGAATCCCGCGCAGTCACCCGCGCGGTGACGGTCAACCCGGCCGCGACGATGACCGCCAGCGCCCACCACACGTAGGACGCCCCGACGAGTTGGCGCCACCAGTTGGCGGTGGTCTCGTGGTGCTTGGGCAGCAAGTCGATCGGCGTCCACCTCATCAGCGCCACCCCGACGGCGCTGAGCACGCCCAGCGCGACGTTGCGGCGCCGCCAGGCCAGCACCCCGGTCACCAGCACCGTCGGCAGCGCCCAGACCCAGTGGTGCGACCACGACACCGGCGAGACCACCAACCCGAACAGGGCGACGCAGATCACCGCCATGATGGGCTCGCCGGCCCGCAGTACCCGCCGCATCGCCCAGATCGTCGCCGCCAGCACCAGCAGGCAGGCGGCGACCCACAACGGGAACCGCTCGTGCTCGTCGAGTCCCAGCCGGGCCAGGGCGCCCGCGATGTTTTGGTCGGTGTTCAGCGCGGCCTCACCGATCCGGTCGGTGTGGTGGACGGTGCGGGTCCAGTACTCCCATGAATCGCTCCAGGCCAGCGCGAAGCCCAGCAGGGTCATCGCCACGAACGACGCCATGGCGGTCAGGGCCGCGCGGTTGTCGCGGCGCAGCAGGAAGTAGAGCAGGAAAACGGCCGGGGTGAGTTTCAGCGCGATGCCCAAGCCCAGCAGCACCCCGCGCGGCCACGGCGTGCGGCGCGGCACGCAGTCGGCGATCACCAACGTCATCAGCACGACGTTGATCTGGCCGAACGCGAAGTTGGAAACCACGGGCTCCAGCCAGGTGGCCGCCGCGGCCGTGATGAGCACCGCCAACCACAGCCTCCGCAGCCACGCCGGGCCGCCCAGCACGGCCGACGTGCTCCACACGTCCAGGCCGGTCAGCAGGATCGTGGTCGAGACGATCAGCAGCACCAGCGTCAACACCGTGATGGCCACGCTGGCCGCCGGCATGTGCAGCCAGGAGAACGGGCAGAACATGATGGCGGCCAGCGGCGGATAGGTGAACGGCAGGTTCAGCCCGATCGGTGTGTGGAACTTCACGTCGCCGCGGTAGAGCGGATGGTTGTCCAGCCAGGCCTGCCCGCCCATCTGATAGATGTCGATGTCGATGCGATACGGCGTGTGCCCGAACAGGTCCACGGCGACGTAATACATCGCCGCGGCCGCGACCAGCCAGGCCAGGCACCACAGCAATACCCGCCCGGGGCCACGTTCCGTTACGAAGCCCGCGCCGGGCGCCCGCCATCTACTCATGTCCAAAACAGCGTAATGGGTGCCGGCACCTCCGACGTGTCGCAGCGCGGCTCCCGCGTTGCCCGGAGCTGCGGGCGTACGTTTTTAGAGTGCTGCACTGGTTCGTGTTCGGGGTGGCCCACTGGTTCGCGCACGACATCATCGACCGTGGTCGGCTGCCGTTGCTGTGCTGCCTGGTCGCGTTCATCCTGACCTTTTTTGTCACGCGGACGTGCGTGCGGGTGATCCGCCACCGCGCCCAAACCGGTCGTCCCGCGCGATGGTGGCAACCGCGCAACGTCCACATCGGGGAAGTGCACATCCACCACGTGGCGTTCGGGGTGGTCCTGGTGATGCTCTCCGGGTTGACGTTGGTGACGCTGTCCGTCAGCGGACAGGAGCCCGAATTCACCTTGGCGGCAACCCTTTTCGGGGTCGGCGCCGCGCTGGTCCTCGACGAGTACGCGTTGATCCTGCACCTGTCCGACGTCTACTGGGAAGAGGACGGCCGCACGTCGGTGGACGCGGTGTTCGCGGCGGTGGCGGTGGCCGGGCTGTTGATGATGGGCCTGCACCCGCTGATGTTCTTCCTTCCGTTCTGGCACGGCGCCGACGCGGTGGTGCTGCGCGCCGGGGTGGCCGGTGAGCTGGTGTTCACGCTGCCGCTGGCCGTGGTGGTGGTGCTGAAGGGCAAGGTGTGGACCGGTTTGCTGGGCATGTTCATCGTCGTGCTGCTGGTCATCGGCGCGATCCGGTTGTCGCGTCCGCACGCCCCGTGGGCCCGGTGGCGCTACACCACCCAGCCGGACAAGATGCGGCGCGCGCTGCAGCGGGAACGGCGGCTGCGCCGCCCGGTGGTGCGGGTCAAGCTGTGGGTGCAGTGCGCGATCGCGGGGACCCCGCGCCTGCCCGACAAGCGCCTGGTCGACGCCACGCTCGACCACGACGTGCACGCCGCACCGCCGCCGACGGGGCCCATCCTGATCAGCCGATAGGCTGCGCCCGTGCGGTTTTTCTACGACACCGAATTCATCGAAGACGGCCGCACCATCGAACTGATCTCCATCGGGGTGGTCGCCGAGGACGGCCGCGAGTACTACGCCGTGTCCACCGAATTCGATCCCGAGCGCGCCGGCAGCTGGGTGCGCGCCAACGTGCTGCCCAAGCTGCCGCCCCCGTCGTCGCAGTTGTGGCGCTCGCGCAAGCAGATCCGCCAGGACCTGGAGGAGTTCTTCGGCGTGGGCGGGACCGAGCCGATCGAACTGTGGGCCTGGGTGGGCGCCTACGACCACGTGGCGTTGTGCCAGCTGTGGGGCGCGATGCCCGCGCTGCCCCAGGCGATACCCCGCTTCACCAGGGAAGTGCGTCAGCTGTGGGAGGAGCGGGGATCCCCTCGGATGCCGCCGCGGCCGCGGGACGCTCACGACGCCCTGGTCGATGCCCGCGATCAGCTCCGCCGATTCCGGCTGATCACCTCCGGCGACGACGTTCGCCCTGATCAGTCGTGATCAGGCACTGTTCGGACCCGGTTACCATGGACCGATGAACTGGACCGTCGACATACCGATCGACCAGCTGCCGCCGCTGCCGCCGCTCTCGACCGAGCTGCGCACGCGGCTGGACGCCGCGCTGGCCAAGCCGGCCGCCCAGCAGCCCAGCTGGGACGCGGAACAGGCCGCCGCGATGCGCACGGTCCTCGAGAGCGTGCCGCCGGTGACGGTGCCGTCCGAGATCGTGCGGCTGCAGGACCAGCTGGCCCAGGTCGCGCGTGGCGAGGCCTTCCTGCTGCAGGGCGGCGACTGCGCCGAGACCTTCGTCGACAACACCGAGCCCCACATCCGCGGCAACATCCGCACCCTGCTGCAGATGGCCGTTGTGCTGACCTACGGCGCCAGCATGCCGGTGGTCAAGGTGGCCCGCATCGCCGGCCAGTACGCCAAGCCCCGGTCGGCCGACATCGACGCGCTGGGCCTGAGGTCCTACCGCGGCGACATGATCAACGGCTTCGCCCCGGACGCCACCGCGCGCGAGCACGACCCGTCGCGGCTGGTGCGCGCCTA
>NZ_LZKE01000177.1:0-70058 GCF_001672675.1 Mycobacterium sp. E2327 | reverse complement strand
GCTGTCCACCCGGATCGTGAAGGAGGAGCGACCGTTTAGCTATGACACCTTCTGGATGACTCCGGTACGGCATCCACGTGATGATGGAGTTTGGCTTGCCGATGTTGCAGCGTTGCAGGACCTCCCGCCCGGTGTGGATGCCGTGGTGTCCCTATGTCGAGTTAACGACGACGACCTCCCAGCGGGCGTCGAGCAGATCGACATCCGGCTGATCGACAAAGCCGAGCCAGACGCCAACCCTAATTTGGACTTCGTGTTGACCGACACCGTGCGGCTCATCGAGCAGCTGCGCAACGAGGGACGCACCGTGCTGCTGCACTGCGTGGCTTGTCAGAGCAGGACACCCACCGTGGCCGCACTTTATGGTGCGCGTCGCCAGGGCATCAGCGGCCTGCTGGCGCTGCAGGAGGTGACCGAACTCGTACCCGACACCTGGCCCAACAGCGACTTCAGGGACGCGCTCAAGCGCTTAGCGCCCTAGGAGGTGTGCGATGCAGCCGTGCCTTGAAGCGGCTTTGGGAGGACCGGCGCACCCATCATCCTGGGACGGGTCTCGGATGTGATCGCCGGGAACGTCGGGAAGGAGCACTAGCCCGCGCCGTGTGTCTATCGCCATCCGCGACGGCCAGTCTCGCTCAGCCCAGGTGACTTTGCTTGCCCAAAACGTCCTAGGGATCGGCTGCCGGGAATCGCCAGATGGTGCGGCCCTCATCGGTGATGTCGGTGAACTCGTTGACCCTGATTAGCAGGTCCGCATCTTCAGGCAATCGTTCTCGGTAGGCCCAACCACCCTTATTGCTGATTCCGGGGATCGGGGGGACGTTGGGGTCAAACTCCACGACCACATTGTTTTCCCGAAGCATGCGGTAGAAACTACGGAGCCTTTGGAGCTTGTCTTCGGACATTCCCAACCCACCGGTGGCGACGTACTCGCCGTGATCCCGGAGCCTTCTGAATGGTGAGGCCTGGCCCATGTCAGTCGGAACTTTGAAGGGGAAGTGCTGCATTGACTGCTCGCGAGGGGTCAACCTCCCGCCGTAGGTGTGCTTGATCCACGACACGTACTGGCGGGTGACGCCATATTGCCTCGCTATCTCTGACTGCGAAAGGCCCTTGGTCTTCAAGGCTTCGACGATGGCAAGAGTAAGCCTTTGTTTGCCGTCGCCGGTCCTGCCCTCGTCTCCAGGCGGTGTTCTCAGTGCCACTACCGAGTCTCCTCCTCCGCAATCGAATGTCCTAGGGGCTGAACAGAATATCCCTTCTCGCCGGTCAGCGGAGCTAGGCCAACGACGCCTGAGCGAATTCATATCTTCGACGCGACGCGCCCGACGAGTGACCGGATGTCAGACACAGCGAAGTCGGACTCGCCTATGACACTAGGACACCGGACTCGGCAGCCTTTGTCGATCTGGTGCCGGTCGGTGGGCGCATCCATGCCCGCATGTTTACAAAAGACACCCGGACGCGACCTGGCATCCGGCATGGACTCGACCGGCGGAGTGGGCCACTCGGGCGCGCCAACGGCACCCGGTTCGGAGTCCTCGCAACGTCGATGACATACGAACCCATAAGACTGCGGAGAGTTGAAGTCCACGGACACAGGGCTCAAGGACATCGAAGTAACTTGGGATCAGTCCCCAACGCGGTACCGCTACATGAGCGGTGAGGCTGCTTAGCCACCTCCCGTCGCATCACACCGCAAACTGGCAAATAACTGCGGCGTTGCAAGCCGATCCGATCGACCGAACCGCTGAAGACAGCATGAAATCGCATTTCGCATCGTCCCGCCCTAGACTGCCGACTCCAGCGCCGGGTGGTCAGAGGTCCACCAAGGCCTCACCATGTTGCCGATGCGAGGGCACGAAACGCCTTCCGACGCCGGTGGCCCAAATTCGCCATTGTCGGCACGCCGCTCGAACTCATCGGGACTCAATCCGAGCTTGTAAGCGAATACATTCCACGGCAGGTGCCGCGCCACTGGCGTGACGGTTAAGCGGTCACCGTCGGGCTTAAACGGCACGTCGTAAACGATCTCCGGGAGATGGGTGGTAGGAGAGTTCAGCAACTCCAGTGGCGGGAGTTGTGATTCACCGAAACCACCGCCACGAGCCCCCAGGTCAACCATCTCTGCATATGATGTCGTGTAACTAATAACAGCGAGTTGATCGTGTCGCATTTGGTCCCAGACCCAGGCATGACCAGCAACGTCCGTGTTCCAGTACCACGGGTCGTCCAACTTCATGTACTTGATCCGGTAGACGGCCCACAATGATTCCCACTCGACCTCTGGCGCGCGTTGCGCCCATGCATGCTCGGCATCGCCGCCGTTGGGAGCGAACGAGACGGTCGTGCCCCGCCCCTCCTGTTGCGCATAACGGTAGTACTTCCCGAGGTCCTGTATCACCTCAGCGAGACTCAGCTCATGCGCGGCGGCAACACGCGCGACATTGTTCATTACGTCCGTCGGCTTCCAGCCTCCTCGGATGATCGATGAAGCAGCCCGCATCGTGGTTCCGTGGTGAAGAACGACAACCGCGTACTCGTTGAGTTGAGACATCTCGCTACGCCTCCTCAAACGTTTCGTTTGGCTTCCGGCCAGCCTGGCACGCTAGCACCACGCCGATACCACAATCGCCGGACTGAGCACATGGCCTAGGCTGACTGGACCGGCCCAAACCTCTGCAGCCTGGCCTCCACGTCATGCTGCGCATCAACGTTTACGGGACCTCAGCGTCGGCAAGGCGCGTTAATCTCCTCCGGAGAGTGATGAACCTGGAGGGGAGACCGGCCACCATGGCGAAGACCAATGCCACGCTGATTTGGAACATCGCCGAACTGCTGCGGGGGCCGTATCAGCCCAATCAGTACGGCGACGTGATCTTGCCGTTCACGATCCTGCGCCGCCTGGATTGCATCCTGGAGCCCACGAAGGAGCAGGTGCTCGCCGAGCACACCAAGGCGCAGACCCAGAAGATCGACCCCGCCGTACTGATCAAATCCAAGTTCAAGCTGCCCTTCTTCAACATCTCGCCCTGGACGTTCAGCTCGCTGGCTAGTGACCCCGAGGGGGTGGCCGACAACCTGATCGACTACATCGCCCGGTTCTCGCCCAACGTGCGCGACGTGTTCGATGGTTTTCGGCTACCCGACCTGATCACTGACCTCGACAAGTCGGGGCGGCTGTACCTGATCGTCAAGGAGTTCGCCGCCGTCGATCTGCATCCCTCAGTGATCTCAGGCACCGACATGGGCTACATCTTTGAAGAGCTGATCCGAAAGTTCGCCGAGTCCAACAACGCCGCCGCGGGTGACCACTTCACCCCCCGTGAGGTCATCAAGCTCATGGTGAGCGTGCTGTTCCACACCGACGACGCCGCTCTGACCAAACCCGGCGTGGTGCGCACCATCTATGACCCCGCCGCCGGGACCGGGGGGATGTTGTCCACCGCCGACGACTATCTAGTGGCGATGAATCCCTCGGCTCGCCCGGTGCTCTACGGCCAGGACATCAATCCACGGTCCTATGCCATGTGCAAGTCCGACATGATCATCAAGGGCCAGGACGTGGACAACATCTATCTCGGCGACACCCTGACCGATGACGGCTACCCGGGCAAGCGCTTCGACTATCTGCTCTCCAACCCCCCGTTTGGGGTGGAATGGAAGACCCAACAGAAGAAGGTTACCTACGAGCACGAGCAGCGCGGGTTCGCCGGACGCTTCGGCCCCGGTCTCCCTCGGGTTTCTGATGGCTCCCTGCTGTTCCTACTGCACCTGATCTCCAAGATGCAGCCGGTCAAGAACGGCGAGGGCGGCAGCCGCCTGGCCATAGTCCTCAACGGCTCCCCGCTGTTCACCGGCGGCGCGGGGTCTGGAGAGTCCAACATCCGCCAATGGATCATCGAAAATGACCTGCTCGACGCGATCATCGCCCTGCCGACCGACATGTTCTACAACACCGGCATCGCCACCTACATCTGGGTCCTGGACAACAACAAACTCGCGAAACGCAAGGGCAAGATCCAGTTGATCAACGCCGTGGAGATGTACGGCAAGATGAAGAAGTCCCTGGGATCGAAGCGCAAGCTACTGCGCGACAAGGACATCGAGCGAATCTGCCACCTTTACGACAGCTTCCGCAACGAGACCGGAACCGACGAACACCCCGCGCTATCGAAGGTGTTCAAGGGCCAGGAGTTCGGCTACTCGACAATCACCGTCGAACGACCCCTGCAACTCCGATTCGAACCAACCGAGGACAAGGTCGAAGAGGTGCTGACCCAAAAGACCATCCAGAAGCTCAAGCCGGGCGAGCAGGCTGCGATCCGTCGGGCACTCAGCGGGCTGATCGGCTGGCAGTGGAAGGACCGCGACGAGTTCGTCACCGATCTGAAGGACGCGCTCTACAAGGCGGGTATGACGAAACCTCCTGTCCCGCTGATCAAAGCGATCTGGTCAACTCTCGGCGACCATGACGATGAAGCCACTGTCATCACGAACCCCAAGGGTGAGCCGGAAGCCGACCCCACCTTGCGCGACACCGAAAACGTGCCTCTCAGCGAGAACATCCAGGACTACTTCGCTCGCGAGGTCCTTCCCCACGTCCCCGACGCCTGGATCGACGACGCCAAAACCAAAGTGGGCTACGAGATTCCCTTTACGCGCCACTTCTACCGTTACGTGCCGCCCCGGCCACTAGAGGAAATCCAGGAAGACCTCCGCGCTCTGGTGACCGAAATCCAAGCCATGCTCGCGGAGGTCGGAGCATGAGTTGGTCTGCTTACCGAACGTACAAGTGCTCGGGGGTCGAGTGGCTTGGTGATGTCCCGAGCCATTGGGGCGTTGACCGGATCAAGTGGTCTGTCCGCAGCAGTCAGAATGGGGTGTGGGGCCAAGAAGCAGATGGCGGTGTCGATGACATCCGATGTGTCCGAGTGGCTGACTTTGACCGTCCAAAGCGGCGTATCCAGGACGATGATGTCACATACCGAAGGGTAACGGCGCAGGAGCGAAGGGGCCGCTTGCTAACCAAGGGCGACCTGATCCTTGAGAAGTCCGGCGGTGGTGAGAAAAGTCCGGTCGGATTTGTGGTCCTGTACGACCGTACTGACCCCGCAGTTACATCAAACTTCCTGGCGAGAGTGTCACTCAGGCCTGGCATGGAACCACGGTTCTGGACTTATCTACACTCCTGCCTCTACAAGTCACGGTTGACCCAGCCCTCGATCAAGCAGACTTCTGGGATTCAAAACCTCGATCAGCATAGCTATTTCAATGAACGAGCCTGCTTCCCGCCATTTGACGAGCAACAACTGATCGCGGACTGGCTGGATATTGAAACGGCAAAGATCGACACCCTGATCGCCAAGCAGGAGCAGCTCATCGCCACCCTGCGCGAAGACCGCACAGCCACGATCACCCACGCGGTCACTAAGGGCCTCGACCCTGATGTGGAGATGCAGGCGTCAGGGTTACCGTGGGTTGGCGACATACCTCGCCACTGGCAACTGGTCCCAATAAAGCACGTAGTGCGCAGCATCGGGGTTGGGCTGGTAATCAACCCTTCGACTTACGTTGCCGACTCAGGAGTGCCATTTCTCCTGGGCCGCAACGTTCGTGATGGCTGGATTGATCTAACGAATGTGAATTACATGTCGGAGGTGGACAGTCGTCGGCTTGAGGCGTCAAGGCTAAAAGCGGGAGATGTTGTAGTTGTGCGCGCGGGCTATCCCGGGCGGGCAGCTGTCATCTCGGCTGACCTGGACGGTGCGAATTGTGCGTCGATCCTGATTCTGCGAAAGCCCACTCTGGCCCGTCCAGAGTTAGTTGCGGCGTTCTTCAACTCTCTGCTGGGCCGCGCCCAGGTCAAACTTGCTCAGTATGGTGCCGCGCAGGAACAGATCAACGTAGGCGATGTGGTCAACTTTGTGATGCCTCTGCCTCCGCCGTCAGAGCAGCAGGAGATAGCTGAGCGGATTTCTGCTAAGGCGGCTGTAATCGACGCCCTAGTCGAGAAGGCGAACGAGATGATCGACGCCTTGCGGGAGTACCGGTCTGCGCTGATCACCGACGCCGTCACAGGCAAAATCGACGTGCGGGAGGCGGCGTAGCGGTGGCCCAGCAGCATCACGAGTCCTCGTTCGAGGCCGAGTTCTGTGACTATCTATCCGCGCACGGGTGGCTGTATTCACCAACGGATGCAGGGTACGACCGAGAGCTGGCGTTGTTCCCCGAGGACGTGTTTGGGTGGCTGTCCGGCACCCAGCCGGATCAGTTGGCCAAGCGGGTCAAGCCGGATTTGAATAGCGAGGCTCGAACCAAGGCCGAGCAGGCGGTGTTGACCACGTTGGCCAAGTCCTTGGACGCCGACCTGAAGGCCAACGGGGGCACCTTGGCGGTGTTGCGGAGGGGGTTTAAGGACCTCAACGCGCAATTCCAGATGTGCCAGTTTCGGCCCAACTCGTCATTGAACGAATCGACCAAGAAGAAGTACGACGCCGTGCGGCTGCGGGTTATACGCCAGGTGCACTACTCGGCCCAGAAGCCCAGCGAGAGCATCGATCTGGTCTTCTTCGTGAACGGAATCCCAGTGGCGACCGCCGAGCTGAAGACCGACTTCACCCAGAACATCACGGACGCGGTGTTGCAGTACAAGAACGACCGACCCCCCAAGGGAGAACCACTGCTGCGGTTCGGGTCGCGGGCCCTCGTGCATTTCGCCGTGTCCAACAGCGCTATCGAGATGACCACCAAGCTCGACGGCAAAGGCACGGTGTTCTTACCGTTCAATCGGGGGGACCATCACCACGCCGGAAACCCCCCTAACCCCCACGGTTCCCCGACTGCCTACCTGTGGGAGTCGATCCTGCAGCGCGACACCTGGTTGGACATTTTGGGCCGGTTTATGCACCTGCATGTGGAGGACAAAATCGACCCGGCCACCGGTGCGAAGACGCGCAAGCAGACCATGCTGTTTCCGCGCTATCACCAGTGGGAGGCGGTCACCAAGCTGGTGGAGGCCGCCCGCACCGAGGGGCCAGGCCACCGCTACCTGGTCCAGCACTCCGCCGGGTCGGGCAAGACCAACAGCATTTCCTGGCTGACCCACCGGCTCTCGGTACTGCACGACGCGGCCAACAAGCCCGTGTTCGACTCCGTCATCGTCATCACCGACCGCAATGTGCTCGATGCTCAACTGCAGGAGGCGATCCGCCAGATCGAGTCCACCCCGGGGGTGATCGCCCATATCGAAGGCTTGGGCGGGTCGAAGTCTGACGAGCTGGCCGAGGCGTTGGCCGGGGGCACCAAGATCATCATCGTCACGATCCAGACCTTCCCCTACGCCCTGGACCTCATCCAGGGCCAGGCCCACCTGAAGGGCAAGACCTTCGCGGTGATCGCCGACGAGGCACACTCCTCGCAGGCAGGCGAAGCCTCCAAGCAGTTGAAAGCGGCCCTGAGCGCCACGGAGACAGCCGAACTCGCCGACGGTGGGGAGTTCTCCGCCGAGGACGTGTTGGTGGCCGAGATGGCCGCACGGGCCGAATCCACGAACCTGTCGTTCTTCGCCTTCACCGCCACCCCGAAGGCCAAGACCCTGGAACTGTTCGGGCACAAGGGTATCGGCGGCGTACCGCATCCGTTTCACCTGTACTCAATGCAGCAAGCCATCGAGGAGGGCTTCATCCTCGACGTGCTCAAGAACTACACCCCCTACGCCACCGCCTTCCGGTTGACGCACAACGGGCAGACGTATGCGACCGCGGAGACGGCCAACGGGGGCACCGTCGCGGTGACCGGGAGCGCCGGTAGCTCGGACTTGGTGGACAAGTCCAAGGCCATCCGGTCGGTAATGAACTGGGTAGTGCTGCATCCCACCAACATCGCCCAGAAGGTCGCCATCATCGTCGAGCACTTTCGGGAGAACGTCGTGTGGCGGCTCGACGGCCACGCCAAGGCCATGGTGGTGACTTCGTCGCGGAAGGCGGCGGTGCGCTACAAGCTGGCCTTCGATAAGTACGTCGCCGAGAAGGGCTACGCCGATGTCAAGGCATTGGTTGCCTTCTCAGGGGAGGTGACCGACGAAGAATCCGGGGTGGAGAAGGTCAGCGAAACTTCGGCGTTAATGAACCCAAAACTGAAAGGCCGCGATCTGCGAGATGCGTTCGCCACCGACGACTACAACGTGTTGCTGGTGGCCAACAAGTTCCAGACCGGCTTCGACCAACCCCTTCTAGTGGCCATGTACGTCGATAAGCGGCTCTCGGGAGTGGCTGCGGTGCAGACTCTCTCGCGGCTCAACCGCACCGCCCCGGGCAAGGATCAGACCTTCGTCATCGACTTCGCCAACAGCGCCGAGGACATCGTCACGGCCTTCGCGCCCTACTACCGGGCCACCACCCTGGCTGATGTCACCGACCCCAACATCGTGCACGAGACCATGAACAAGCTCGACGCCGCCGGGCTGTACCAACCATCCGAGATCGACGGTCTCGTAGCGGATTTCCTGGCCAAGAAGGGCAACAACGCCCTGATCAAGTGGGTCACCCCCGCGCAGCACCGGTTCCGGGATAAGCAGCGCATCGCGAAGGAGACCGACGACCTCGTCGCCTTGGAGGAACTGGAGTTGTTCCGTAAGGACGTGAACACCTTCCTTCGCCAGTACGACTTCCTCTCTCAGATCGTCAACTATGAGGACCCGTCCCTGGAGAAGCTGTCGATCTACTTGCGCCACTTGGCCCCGACCATCAGTCACGAGCAGCTGGGCCACGAGATCGACCTTTCCGGCGTGGAGTTCGACTATCTGGCCCACCATCAACAGGCCGCCGCCTCCCCCCAACCGGGGGGAGATGTGCCGCTAAAGCCCGTCACAGAAGCTGGAAAGGGAGCGGCGCACAAGCCCGAGATGGTGCCGCTCGATGTGGTCATCGAGAAGATCAACGACCTCTTCGACGGCGACCACCCCGAGTCCAGCGTGCGCAGCGTCATCGCCCACGTCAAAGACCGCCTGGAGGATAGCGAGACCCTGCGGCAGCAGGTTGAAAGCAACACGTTAGAACAGTTTTCGGCCAGCCCAGACCTCCACCAAGAGTTCGCCGACGCCGTCCTCGGCTCGATGGAGTCCTCGCAGGACCTCTCCACCCAGATCCTGAGCAACTCCGACATCTTCCAGAAACTGCTCGCCGAATTGGTGCCGATCATCTACAACGAGATGAAGAAGACGGCATAAGAGGGATGGGCGGTGGCCGACTCGGGAAACCCAGGCTCGGCCTCGTCCTAGAGCCATGCTAGATGGACTATGCCGATCCGTATGTCGGGTCGGTTGCCAAACGGCCTAGGCAATTCCCGGACGGCTTGTGTCCGCTCAATCCCGTCATGGAAGACGGTCCACGGCTGGGAAGCGTCCCTGCCCTTGCCCTGGTTCCAGACCGAGAGGACCGTTCTGCCGCTGAGCGAGTAGTGCTTGCGCTTGGCCTTCATTTCGAATCGGGTCATGTAGTCGTGGATCGGGTTCAGGATCACACGAATGTCCCGGTCCTCAAGCCAGTCGTTAAAACGGAATGGGTCGGTCAAATACTTGTGGTGAGCCATTGTGGCGATGTTTGACTCCCCGCAGAGCATCAGTAGGCCGTCGGCCACGCGGCGGTTGGGGAGGTCGTTGATAAAGGCCCATTTGTCGGCATCGCGATCCTTGCCCTGCGCGAAATGCTGCTGAGCCAGGAGAGGGGCTTGCTGGCCCCTGGACCAGACTTCGATATGGTCAATGCCCTTAGGCCCGCGCTGCCCTACTTCCAGGATGATCCGCTCGACGTGATCCAGCCCATCAAAGATCGCATTGTGGTCCCGGACGCCCGGCGCGTCCTGATCACAGGTAAAGAGCGCGTAAAGGATTGTGTCGCAGCCCTGCTCGTCACACAGCTTGTTGATCCGGGCGAAGTGTTCGGAGTAATCGCGTAGCCCCCGGCTGTCGGCCACGTTGTAGTCGTGCGAAACCAGCGCCACCTTCCTGATGTGTCCAACCGATGGATTGTCGGCTGGCCGGGCAGTCCCCCCGTTTGCGGGTTGAAAGATGGCCTGCCCACGGCCCAGCAGGTTGCCGAGTTGCGCCTCGCCTCCAGAGCCGGTCCAGTCAACGGTGCCGTAACGAAGGCGGACGAGCCGCATGCCATTGGAGGCAGCCAAGATGTCGCGCAGGCTGTCGTAGAAGGCGCGCTGCTCGTCCCGGTACGGCGGCGTCGGGTCGGTGGCCCTGGTCACGTAGCAGGTAGTCAGCCACTCCTGCGGGTTGAAGCCGAGGTCAAGCTCTGGGGGGTAAAGCTCCAAGGACTTAGCCCGCTGCATAGTGAAGTGCTGCCGCTCGTCGTATTCAATCACCAAGCGTTGGGCGGGCACGACGAAGTCGCAGCGCAGGAACTTTCCCGGCGAGGCGAACGTCGAATAACCCCGCATCGCCTCCAGCGCCTCGAAGATGGCCAGGATGGTGCCGTCCATCTGCTCGGGTGGTGGCACCACAAGCCACGGGAACTTCACCTCGCGTTCAACGGCACCGAACCGGCGGCGCAGGAGCGCAGCCAAGGCCTCCTTCTGGGGCTCCTTACGGCGCTGCGGGGCGGTTGATGATGGTTGCCTCCGGGGGAGAGTTGTTGGTCGTGCCGGAGGCGACGGCGGGACTGCTGGGGCGGTCGCCGCCGGTGCTGGCGTGGAAGACGGACCGTGCTGTGTGGCCAGTCCGAGGCCGCGGAAGAATCTGACCGTCTCCATTCCGCCGGAGTAATCCACGTTTGGGTCAAGTTCGACGCCAGTCGCGAGACGGTAGGCGAGCCCGCGGATGAACTTGGCGGGATAGGCCTTCCCGTCGAGGAAAAGAAAGGTGCTCCTGGCGGGCCGTGGCGGCCGGGCGGTCCCGTAGTCGTACATCTCACAGGCCCGCTCGACATGTTCCACCGTGACTCGACTCCAGTCCGGCTTCATACCACCGCACTTCTCCTCGTTGAATTCACCCTTTGTCGGGAAGTCATGACGCATCCTTCTTGCCGTCCCAACGCCACCCCGGAATCAGCTTTAATCGGGGACGGCGGGCCGTTCTAGCAGTGCTGATGTCGCTAATGACTCCAACGTTGCATGGTTCGGTAGATCGGCACAACGACCGTGTCAGTACGGTGACCACAACCCCGGCGCGGACCAGAGCACACACAGACGGGCGTTGAGCCCAGTACACAAATGTCAACCCAGGAGCAGGAGCGGCGTCGGTCCAGTGCCGTGGCGTTGCGCGCACTCGTCCGCGGCTGATGAACTGGCCCAGCTCGAACCGAGCTTCGGTCAACGTCGCTCCGGTATTGACTCGCTCGCACCATCGCTGAATCGCGTGGGAGCTCAGCCGAACCTTGGTAGATGGGGTGGGAGTCGGGGTGGGATTCATAGCGCTTGCTTTCTTCGGGTTTGGCACCGCCGTTGTACTCGGCCGGGTGATCACCTAGTGTTTTCGGAAGCGAACACGTTTTGATAATACACAATAGGTGTTTGAAAGCAAGTACAAGTTGTGAGAGACTCTGTTGGTGACTGACCACACCGACCTAGCTGGCCCGAGTGCTGGTGCTCCCGAGCACGACGACACGCGGTTTGCTAGGAACATGCTCGTGCGGCGCGAGGAGAAGGGTCTGAGCCAGGCAGAGCTGGTTAAGCGTCTACGCGATAGTGGCTGGTCGAACGTACATCAGACCACGATCTCGCGGATTGAGAAGGGGGAGAGGCCGGTTCGCCTGGGCGAAGCCCGTGCGATTGCCGAAGCGCTGGGAGTCGAGCTGACTCAACTGCTGCTCACACCCGACGACTCGGAGCTGGTACTCGAATTAGCGGCTGCGCGGTTGCAGCTTGAGTCCGTCCGGCAAGCGATCAAGAACCAGACCGTCGATCATTTCAAGGCCCAGCGTCAACTTCTTGACGCTTACACGCGAGGGGTCGCGTCCAGGACTGAGCCCGCGAAGGGCCCTCCATCGAATGAGGCGGAGGTTGAACTTGAGCAAGCCCGGGACTACCTGAGCGTAGCGCCGGAGGAGGCTGTTAAGTGGGGTCGGTGGCAGTACAAATACATGCAGTCAACGGGTGAAGAGCCGCCCTTGCTTGAGATTGACGACATCTAAGTTGGCTGAGTTGCTGAACGCCCCGGTACCGGCGCGCCAAGCAAACTATGAAATGTGACACCCAAAGCAGCGGCGATCGGCCGTGGTGCCCTAGCGGCCTACGTTTTTCCGCCCTCGTCGTCATCCACGGACCAGGGGGGCGGGTCGAGGTAGCCGCGCTAGATCGTCGCGCCCTGTCCTCCAGGTCGTCGTCGGTCATCAGCGTCAGGACTTTTGGCACTAGCTGAGGCCAGCTTTCGCGCCTTTAGCTTGCTCTCAGCAAGCATGGCGCTTCGCCGAATGGGAGCACGACGAGCATGAGCGAGCCTCGGCAGCAGCGCATGAAAGTGCTCAAGAAAAAGATCATTGGCTGCGGTAAATGCGACGGAATGAACATCCACGGAGTAACCCAAGCAGCACCAGGCTATGGATCGGAGCAATCCCCGGTGGTGATCGTTGGACAAAGCCTCTGTCGAAAGTGCATGGATAAGCAGGAGCCGTTCGTTGGAGGTAGCGGAAGTCTCATCAACCGCAGCTTAAAGAATGCCGGTATTGCCAAGCTCGACATTTTCATTACCAACGTGGTGCACTGCCACCCACCCAAGAACCACAAGTCGCTTCCCGAATGGATCACCAACTGCACGCCGTATCTGCACCGTGAGCTTGACATAGTGCAGCCGAGGCTGGTTATTGGCTTGGGGAAAGACGCCGAAGCGGCCCTGCGGTCTAAGTATCCGGGGGTGGAGCCGCTGGAATGGCCATTCACCGGCCCCCGCGCCACCACGGGCAAGTCCGCGCTGTGTCCCGCTCTGCTATTTGCCAAACACCCAGCTTGGATCGCGAGGCAGCACAAGGACTCCCTCGAGCAGGAATACGTGACCAGTTTGGCGTGCGCGTTGAAGTGGGGCTTTCGCAACCGACGGCGCCCCGGGGGTTGAGGCGCGCTAACTCTCTAACGAGAGGCTTAATTACGTCGCCCGGCGTGGTTGAGCGCCGTTGCCGTCGTTGCTATTTCAGGTGAAGGACTTGATGCCACCGACCGCACCAACCGCTCTTCTGAAGCGCACGTGCTGGTCAATCACCCAGTCGAGCATCGCAGGCCATTCGTCAACGCTGAGAACGGATTTGAACTCGGACTGGACGTACACCGCCGCAGCCTTCTTACCAGGCTTGTCATCCCACGTCGCCGTCTCGCCAAGTGACTGTTCGAATTGGTTCTTGACCGCATAAAGAGCCTGGAAGCGAGCTTCGTTGGTGGTGGCGTCCGGACTGCTGAAGTACAGCTGGACCCGGAGTCCCTGGTGTGCAAAGGCCGTTTCGTAAGCAATCCCGCTTATGCCGGTGGGTAGTTGGAACCATCCCTCGCGTGTCGGGGCTTTGGCCTTTGTCCACCCTGGGTGCTCTGTTTGCACTCGGTCGAGGAACTTCTCCCAGAACTCCCAGTTGAGCTTCTGTCGCTCAGTCCATGGGCCTGCGCCCGTCGCGGCCTTTACTTGCTTCTCCCAATCATTCGGCTGTGCAACTAGTTTGAAGTTCGGAGCTGGAATCGACTCGCCTATCTGGACGACGGCGATTTCGATGCCGAAGAACCGGGTGTCGGGGTCGGTGTGTTCGTTGAGCCAATCGAGCGCAGCGCGATGCTCGGGCCGGAATCCGGCACTGATCCACACGATGGTCCTTGGATCGGTCCCCGCGGCGTAGGTGAGGATCTGTCCGAGGTGCATGTGGTCGGACAGTTCCAACTGGTTCTCAACGATGACGACACTCTCGTCAGAGAGGTCTCGGCCAAGGAGGTCTAGCGAGAACCCCCCAACCGGGTGCTCGGCTTCCTGAAGCTCAAGCTCCATTCCGAGCAGGTCGTTGAGAACATCGACATTGGCGAGCAGCCAGGGTGTGAAGCTGTGAGCCTCGTGCGGCCACACCTCACGGGGTGTGACCGCCCTCAGGCGGCCAAGGTTTGGTGTTGTCATGGATCTCCAAATCTCCGACGGCGGTTGCTTGGGGACGAAGGTTGCTGACCAGCTGCGTTAGGCTGTTAGGTTTGGGAAGGTGAATCCACCCTTCGATCCTGGCCAGAGCTTGATGGTCTGGCGTCGAGGGCAGGACAGTGAGGTCGGCGGCTGTCGCGCGGGCGAGCAGTGCGCAAACGAAGGCGTCGAGGCAATCATCTGAGTAGGCGATAGCGACTCGCTGCGCCTCGGTGATGTTGAAGCCATTGCCCAGTTCACCGAGCAATGCGGCAAGAATGACTTCTCGCCGTTCGCGTGCCGCAGCATTGTTCTTCGTCTTGTAGGACTGCAGGGATCCAGTGAAAAGCTTTGGAAGCCAGCAACGCAACGCGGCGTCGGGATACGCCTCTGCGACTTGTCCCGACCCATCCCGGGGACTATTGAGAGCCCCGAGGATAGACGCACAGCGCATCGCGCAATAGGCGATCCGGTCGGTCGTTACCGACAGCGGCGTCTTTCCGGTGCGATCACGGACGAGGAAGTCGGTGGTGCGACGCTCAAGGGGGGCGCGCGTCTCGTCAGGATCGAGGGGCCAATTACCTGGCTCTGAGCTAATTGCACTGATGAACGGTTGCGGCCAGCCAAACGGCGCATCGATAGCGACCTTGTCGGCGTCTTTCATTACCGACAGAAGCGCGGAGTCGTCGAGCTTGCTGCCATGCAAGGTTCCCGACGCGAGTGCGCTCACTTGCGCGGACTCGTGACTCCAGATAATGACGCATACGGCGGTGTTGTCCGATTGAGATGCGAGGTCGATACCGACGGTGGTGAACCCGCCCAGCGGCTCAGACGGGCGTGCAGCAATCCCCGACATCATTCCTTCCCGTCAGTATCGACCTCCTCTGGCGTCGTGATTATTGCGCAGCGGCCCGACAGCGATGTGCAAATCGCGGGATCCGACATAGCGACAAAGGTATATAGCTCGAATGCTATAATCGAAGAGGTGATCGATCTTGGTGCGCTCCGCCGTAAGGCAGGCATCACTCAAGAGCAACTGGCTCGTTCGCTTGGCACAAGCCAAGGGCAGATCAGCCGTCTTGAAAGACAGCGAGACATGCTCCTGAGCACGCTGTCCGCGTATCTGACGGCACTCGGCTGTGACGCGAAGATCGTCGTGGAGGTGGACGGCCAGACGGTGACATCCGACCTCATATCGAGGAGGAGGCGGAGATGACAGGCCAGAACGAAGTCCTGAGGCGGAACCACGGCCGCGCGATCCGGTTCTTTTGGTGCTTCCTGATCGGGGCCACCGTGGTCAGTCTTATAGGCAACATCGTGCACGCCGTCCTGCCGTACATTTCGCGTGTGCCCGTCCAGGTCGGTGCGGCGACTGTGCCACCGCTAGCTCTCCTCGCTGCCGTGCACGGCATCGCCCTCGCGGTCCGCGCCGGGGCATCGGGCAGGGTCTACTGCTGGGCGGTCAGCGCCGTTGCATCCATCGGTGCCGGGGCCTTCGCGGTGAGCTTTCTGGCACTGCGGGATCTGATGCGAGTCATCGGATACAACGATGCAACGGCATGGATCTTCCCGGCAATTATCGACACGGCAGTCGCCGTCAGCACGTTGATGCTCGTTGCGTTGGGGGACAAACCAGCACGTCGCTCCCGGAACGTAGTGGCGTCCTCCAATACACAAACCCCGACGAGACGACGGTCGGCTCTGCCTCCGACACAGAGCGCAAATGACCAGGTCAGGCTACTGGCACCGCCTAATTCACGGGCGCAGGCAGTGCAAGTTGAGCGGGTGCAAAGCCCTGCATCGGTATCACTCGTCCTGGCGCATTCGGTGCAGGACTCAGCGCAAACCGAGGTGACACAGGCTGATGCAGACCTTGCGGCAGAGCTGATCGCGTCCGGCGTGACCACACAGACGGTCGAGACCGTGATTGAAGTGCTGGCAGCGAGCCGTGGCGGCGCGTCGATCAACGCCGCCGCCAGAGCATCGGGCATCAACTACAGGACCGCACAACGGATCATCCGGGCCGGAGCTGATCACGGACAGCCACAGCTTGCGGTCGTGAGCTAACCCTTTGGAGCCGAAAATCAACCGGTGAACTCGTGCCGGGAGATGAGGCAACCTGTCGTGCCGGTTGCCTAACCTCATCCCACGACGATCCCGAATCTGGGGCTGAACGCCGAGCAGGCTGAGACACTGTTCAACTTCGCGACCCGCGGCGTCCTTGCCCGCATCGACGAGCGCGGCCAGCGCTGCGCCGACCTGTACCCGTGGGGGCTGCACCCTCACATCGCCGAAGAGGGAAGTCCGCTCGCGGCTGATGACGTCGCCTTCGCCGAGGCATACCCGCTGATCCTGGCGGGGCCGCGGGCCGTCACCGAGCACGCGCTGTTCCCGTCGATGAGCGCCGCCGAGAGTCTGCACACCGCCGGGATTCTGGTCGCCCGTCGCAAGTCGCACCGCCAGCCCCACATCGCCGAGGTGCTGCAGCTCTGCCGGGTGGCGATGGAGTGCGCTGCCCTGACCATATGGCTGCTCAGCGACCCGTTGCCCGAGGTCCGCCGGGACCGATGCATGGCCGAGGAGATGGAGCAGCTGGAGCAGCGGCGTCGGTTTCTGGTGATCGGGGAGCAGGACGAAACCGCCCGCCCTGCCCGCTACCCACAGCAGATGTTGGTCGAGAACGCCGAACACCGCCGCAAGTACAACGACATGCTCGGCAAGGCGAAGGCGGCTTACACCTTCGCCAAGACGCCGTCCTTCACCGCGATGATCAAGTCGTCCGCGCAGTGGGTCGATGCCCACGTTCCGGTCCATGACACGGGGGAGATCGCCGCCAACGGACTGGAAGGAGCGGCGAGGTCGTTTTACTCCTACGGGTCCAGCTTCATCCACGGCTACAAGTGGATGACAGACTACGCTCGGGCTGGCACAGTATTCACCCTGATCGCCGATGCCCTCGCCGTTGCGCTAAACATGGTCGAATGCGCGGTGTGCTTGTTCGAGGCGGCGTCCCGTGCCCCTGGTGGCATCCGTCCGGGTGAGTCCTACGTTCCTGAGCGGTTCGAGCCCACGATCGTCGCGTGGTCAGCGGAGCTGTTTGACGCATAGACCGCCCGCGCTGAACGTCGCTGACCGTCGGACGCACCGACACAACGATCTAGCCGAGTACCTGGGCGCCAAAGCCCGCGGCGCTTGCCCAGGATCGCTACAAGGGAACTGGCCCGAAGTTCATCGCGCCGGGCGGCCTCGTTCTGTACCGCTGGTCGGCCGTGCTGGAGTGCCTAGATCGCAACACAATTCAGCGCACCTACGATCCAAGACGGTAGCGATGAGTGATGCCGCTGAGGCTTGCCCAGGCACTGCGCGACCTCATCAACGAGGTCGTACAGATACAGATAGCTGTCGAGCGGGAGCACGCAACACCGCCAGCTCGCCTGATGAGGACACTCTCTAGTCCTACCCCGCTTCCGCCGCATAGGGGCCACCAGCCAGAAGATGTCTGGTGTTGGTGACGTGGTGGTTATAGGCAGACGACAACCCGTATGCCTCCTGGAGCGTTGGAGGATTGAATCCGGCGCGATTCAATAGAACGGTCCGAAGCACCCACGGGATCGAGTAACTGAGAGCGATCAGCAGGTCGTAAAACTGATCGACTGACTCACTGTGAGGCTCCGTACCTCGGTGGGCAAGGGTGTTTCGTGCTCCCTTCACCGCAGAAGGCCAGTCGGCGAACGCGGCGACGATATTCGGAATCGCAAGCTGTGCGTCGATTACCAAGTCACTCATCCTGCTTCGAAACGTTGGCTCATTGATGAAGCTGAAAGCGTCGTTCATCGCCTTCTCGAACTCGACGCGATCGTGATCAGCCAGAGGCGGTCTCGGTGAGCGGTCAAGTTCGCTTAACCTGTCGAGTGCGGCTCTTCTTGCTGCTCTTCGTGCCTGCTTGAGGTCACTGTCGGACAACGCAGGAACGCGTTTCTTTCCGTCAAAGAGCCGCCAATGAAGACCCTCCGCCACAGCGGCCAGCGTTAGAACCTCCGTTTGGATAGCGACACCATCGAGTTTGTCGATCGCCGCCGCATCGAGGGCGTCGGTGCGCTTTCTCAGGTCGATCCACGATGCGAACCTCTCGGCAGTGAGGTGCGACGCGTCCAACAGTTCGTGGTGCCCCGACCCGACTGGGTCCTGCTCCTGGTAAACCATCCTCCAAGGCGAGTCCGCGGTGGTACGAACGCGCAAACCGGCCTGAGCAGCCGGATTCCCGGTCACCAGAGCACTTAACGTAGTGATAGGACTGAGAACCCACCGATCTAGGTCTCGCAAAGTCATTGCATTGATCGGGAAGAATTCAAACCACCGATCATCTCCTTCGGTAGTCATGATGAGTCGGCTGCCATCGTCCGTTGCGGCCTCGCCGTCCCGGGATCGCCACCACCGCGGTCCACGTACGCGGAACTTGAAGGCGGGGTATTCCTGCACACCACCATTGATGTGCTCATTCATTACTACATGCTGGGCCTGGAACACCTGGCGATACTCGTGATCGAAGAGCCCGGAGGAGGCTTGCTTATGTCCTTGTGCTTCCACTACTGACACCCGCGTACTGTCCGCAAGTTCACCGTGGATGTTTCTTGGTTGGAAGTCAGCGATGAGGTCCTCTGGGTCGCCGGAGCAAGTTATCGTCACCCCGCCGCGCTCGGAGATTCTCACGACGTTGGCGCGCTCGTCGAATATGCGCCCCAAGGTCTCCAGAGCTGGGCGATCGCGGTCGTTCACTGTCAGCCAACCTGGTACGCGACGGTCTGGCGTTTCGACCTGCCAAAACTCGCCTTCCAGCATTCTGGGTGAAGGTGCCGTCATGTGATCTCCCTCCCGGTTCCGGCCAGACGGCGTGATGGGGCATACGCGCCTCAGCCAGCTTGCGATCGCCGATGTTCCGCGACAGTCGAGCACTTAACGAGGATGCCCTAATCGCCTAGTGATGCGGTATCCCACTCTTCGAGCGCCCCAGAAGCACCGCGCCCGTTAGCAAACACAACTTCCGCCGCAGCCTGACCCCAATTCTGACCCCAATTGGGTCTCGTGCAGGTAGGCGCACCGGGATGCAGCCAGGTGTTTGAACTGCACCGATGCACTTGTATACACATCACGACACGCCGAAATGAAGACTGGGGGTCAAGTGGTCGCAGGTTCAAATCCTGTCAGCCCGACGCATGTCATGTCTCGGGACATCGTTGACAGGTGTCCCGAGACATGGTTTACACCTGTGGCGGGTGTTCGGGGCCGTTTCCGCATTTGACGCCGCGGGCCACTTACGATCTCGATTGGGTGCGGGCGCTATTCCTGATCGAATCACCTGCGTCAGCAACTTTGTCGGGTTACGCCTTGAATTTGTGATCTTTCACGGGTTCTCCGACAGCGAGGCAACCCGCAGGTCAGGTTCGAGCCCTGGTCGGGGGCACCGCGCAAACACGTCAAACCAGTCGTTTTAACTTAAACGGGCGCAACGCCCTGCATGGTGTAGCCGAGCAGCTGCTGCGGGCGACTGATCGCGGCCATGCACGTCAACATGGCCTCGTCAGTCTGGCCTCGGCGGACGCGCCGACGCGAATGTAGTCGGCCACTGCCTGATAGCCGGTAGGGCGATGCCGTCCGGCGGGCAGCGACCGCTTCAACACTTCGTCGAGGATGGCGACGCTGAGTTGCTCGAACCACTGGGGTGGTCGACGAATGAACGTAACTTTAAGAGCGTCAAGAGGACCACGGCCTAGGGTCTCACCGAGAGGATTAAGGCTTTCCGAAGGAACTGATTGCCTGAGCGGGGATGTAGGACTATATGGGTTGGAACTTGCCGAGCGGTGCTCAGGGAGTTCCTATCGGAGTTCCCAGCCCAGGGCGGTTGGATTATTGAAAGCTATCCGCATGTAGCTGACGATGGTCCTGTCACCACCGCTGCGCTAGATTACGTATGGTTTCGAGATTCTCGTCTGTCGTGGTCGCTGCGGCATATCGGCCACCAAATGCGCAGGAGCCAAGGTGGATAATTCTCGTGACTGACGTCTTCGCCGGGGACGACCCCACCCGACGGAAAACTCTGCTGGCCGACGCTTTGATGACCGCGACGCGTGGGCTGGATACTGAGGCGCTAGTCCCCGAAGACATGGATTCATTCGAGAAGATCGTGACGGCGGAGCCCCTCTGGGCGTGGGAATTGAATGACGCGGCACGCCGGACTGGTGTCCGATTATCAAGTGGACTAATGCGGACAGCGCTCGCCGCGTGTATGGCCGAGTGGGAGATCCACGGACGGTCATATCTGATCGCATGGGAGGCAGTTCCTCAATTCGATCCGTTGCCTACGGATCCTTCTTTAGCGCTTTCTGCGGTTCACGGCTTCCTCAGGGCCTTGGCATTATTCGACGACGGTCACCCCGCTGCGGTGGTATGCCGGCCTTGCCTCGACCTTGCTAACGCCTTCGAATCTGTGGGGCGTCTCGACGACGCGTTAGCATCGGCGTTTACCGCGCTGAATTTTGCGCAAGCCTCGCGCTCTTCCGACATGTCGCTTCGCGCGGCCGGTATGGCGGTGCGGTATGCCAGAGCGGTCGGCAATGCAGAGGGCTTCTCGGTAGCGCTTGCGGCTAACGCTCATGTTCTCTCATGCCTGACAAATACAGCCGACCAGCTGCGTGCGTTCGACGCAGTAGCTGCTGCGCTGCGCCACCTACCATCTCTCGATGGCAACCGAGCCGGCGCACTCGACCGCCTATGGTTCGCGGTACATGACAGGGCGCATTTGATGATCTGGCGCCCAATTGTAGGTCGACTCCGGAACCCGATTGAAGCGCGAAGCGGCGATGTCGCGGCTGCTACGGCGGAGCAAATCAGCGAAACCCTGAAGTTGCTGACGACGACGATGGGAGAGAACTATCCGGTTTCGCTGCTGGCGGCTACATACGTCGAGCTGGAGCGGGCAAGGGAACGATTGCTTCCGGATTTGTCGCGGAATGCTGAAGTAACAAGTTGGGTCACCGGATCCTTTGACCACCGCGCATACATGAACGCGATTCCCAACGGACGGTCTCTTTTGCGCGAGCGAGACTTGAATGAAAGCCTTCTAATTCTCGGCCACGAATTTGGTCACGTAATGGCATTGCAAGGATATCTTGGAGTGGCGTTCACAGCATTTCGCGCCGCCGCAGTCGAACTCGAGCTGATGATTTGGGAGTATGCGCAGCCGCTGTCGTTCGCGTCCCTGCGGGACCTCATCGCGCCGCTCGATACGACCGATGTTCGTGCCCTCGCCCGCGCGGAGCAAGGTTTGGACGTCGCTCGGAAGCGCCAAATCCTTCAGGCGACCTGGAGTCCCTGGTTCGAAGGGATCGCCACCTTCGGGGAATTGGCCGTCGATCCGTCGGCCGACGACGCCGAGGCGGATATCGGTCTGGTACTTCTGCAAACTGTCGACGAATCCTTCGAAACCAGCGATGCGGCTACGTTTGTTGAGTGGTTTGACGATCGCCGCAGAATCGCAGAGACGATGTACGCGCGTGCCCAGTTAAAGGAGGGCCCGCCGAGACTGCGGGCATATCTGGATGCCTATCATGGCAAATACCTCGCCGGCTACCTCACCGTCCGCTCAGTGGTGTCGGGCTGGAGACGTCAGGTCAAGAGACCGCTGGGGGGAGCGGAAGCCTACCGGCTGCTGATGCACAGGACGCGATTCGATACACGCCGGGCGATCCCGGACTTGTCACTGCCCACGGCGCATTTCAAGATCGAAGCCGAGGCCTTACTGCTCTCATGGATCCAAGACGTCGCCGCGACCAACGCCGAAGACATCGAGGCATTCTTATCGGCGAATGGACGGCAGATTTTTTGGCGGGATAACAGATTGGTGGCGGATCCATCGCCGGACGAGACTGCGGCCTATCTTGCTGAATCAAACAACTGGTACCGGCAGTGCGTGTCTTCCGCATTGCACACCAACGTCGGCGCATCCGACGATGTCCTTAACCGCGTCCCCGACGCCGACGAGAAAATACGGACCTTGCTCAAGGTCCTTGCAGGCGGCCTGAACCCGAAGGACCCAATCCTCGCGGATGACCTCGCTCGTTACGTACTTGGCCAACGGCGGGTACTGACTCTTGGTCGGGTAACCGCCCCCTTCTGGCTAGAAGGCAGTACCGAAAAAGTCTTGTATCTGATCCGGACAACGGAACACGGACGCGAAAGCGGCATGTCTAGTTATGATTTGGTTCGCATGCCTGTGGACTCGACGTCATTCCACACGCTCGCGGCTGAGGTCGAGCGGCTACGGGAACCTCGAATGACTATCTATCGGATGGTTGACCTCGTTCCCGCACATGCAGACAAGGACCGTGGCCTCGGGCGTCAGCTCGTCGCCTTTAAGTATGGAGATTGGTGCCACATGGAAAACCGTGGCGTTCTCACGGATCTCAAGCAGGTACCCGGGGAGTTCGCGAGTGATGTCGAGACCCAAATCCAACCACCAGATATGGTCGAAGGCGAGTACAGGCTTGCCGAATTCGTTTCGGTTGCGATGCGGACCATCCAGCGGCTGCGATCAGGTACAGGATGGAACGTCGAAGACCTAGTCGGGGAATCAGGCATTGAGGCGTGGACACGTCGCATCATTGCACTAGCAGACGATGTCATCGCCGCAGCCAAGGGCGATCCACAAACGGAGTCTGATGTAAACCGCCGGCTGCTGGGAAAGATCTTCGGAGAGGGTAATTTCACCGACCGTCTGATTGACAAGGGAATCATGTCTCTCGACGACGATGATCCCGAACGGCGCGAGCAGCTGATCGACGCGCTGTACCGCTCCGGCTTCAAGCCAGCACCTGAAGTGCCCTGGCTTGACAATGCACCTGGTACGGCGGGTCAGCTTTTCGCGCGTCTCCATGGAGGTTGGGATGTCAAACCGTTGGTCGAACTTGAAAGGGAGTGAGCTGCATGCAAATTGCGGCAGTTTTTGACCGCGCAGATTTCGATGGGGCGCTGGAGGCGGCCCGCAAGATCGGCCCCGAGAGCGATCTAACAGGACTATCGGCGCCCCTGGACGGAGGTCTATGGGGAAAGATCTCGACGGCGTGGGACAGGGTCGAATCTGCTCTCAAGGAAGCGTTCCAATTCGGAATAGACTTCGCGCGGGAAAAAGTTAGCGCGGCGATTGATGCAGCTGACGAACTGATTCGGGACGCAGGCAATCGTGCGCGAGACGTGCACGAAGCCTTGCTCACTCGACTCCAAGCGTATCTCTCGCACATGTACGATTCAGCGCTTTCCAGGGTGGCGACCACTATTACTGTCGGACAACAGACCCTCGCGCTTAGCCAGGTGGAGTTGTCGCAAAAGCTGTCGATGACAGGATCGCTGAAGATGAACATCACGGAGATCGCGGGAATGACGGGCGCCGGAGAGGTAACTGTGCTCGCGCGCTATGGTTCCGGGTAGCCAGTTCGACGGCGGCTGCTGAGAACTTAGCGCTTAGGAACCCCTCCTTGGTGGGGGCAGGGCCTTCTGGAATAGCCTGATCTACCGGATGAACATTCGGTTGGCGTAGCAACGGATGGTATCCACCTCGATCGAGCCGTGCTGGCGCCCTATATGACTTTGGTGCTGTCCCGTTGCCTGCGTTCCTCGCGAACCTGCCCAATGAGGGTTACCCAATCGGGTCGGAGCATGACGACTGTCATGGTGGCTGAACTGAAACGCTGGCTGACTCGGGCAAGCACTTCGACTACCTCGGCTTCGGCATCTTCTCCCGCGTCGAGGGCACCGGGCCCCTGCTGCTGATCCACGGTTACTCGTTCAATTCCTTTGACTGGCCGCCAATCTGGCCGACGCTGACAAAGCCTTTCACCGTCATCGCACCCGACATGATGGGCATGGGATTCTCCGCCAAACCGACAAACTACCAATACTCAGTACACGACCACGCCGACATGCACGAAGCTCCTACAGAGCCAAGGGGTTCATGCAGGCTTTCCTGGTGGTACGAGGAAAGCCCATTGGTAACTTGGCGCTGCAACCGCCCGGTATCGGACGTCGACTCGATCGGATTAATTTGGTCCTAATCGTCACATCACTTCCGGACCGTCGACTGATGGTATGAAATGACGTGCGCGGGCCTTCTACCCGCCTGTAAGGCGTTGATGCTTAAAAACTTTGGCTTATCGAGCGAGAATTACTTTATATCGATTGTGATTTCAGCAGGGTTGCCGCACCCGATGCGCTGAATTCGTTGTCAACTCACAGCTACCCGTAGGTCACCTTGGAGCTTTCGTGCTTAGCGTCGTCGTGAGCTGCTGTTGGTCACGGAATTTCGGGGGATCGTCGATGAGTCGGGCGCAACGCATTTCGAATTGGGATCCCGAGGACCTCGCAGCTTGGGAGTCCGGCAACAAGAAGATCGCTCGGCGGAACCTGATCTGGTCTGTGTTCGCGATGCACGTCGGCTACTCGGTCTGGTCGATCTGGTCGGTGATGGTGTTGTTCATGCCCAGCTCTGTGTACGGCCTTACGCCGGCCGACAAGCTTCTGCTGGGTGCTACTGCAACCCTTGTCGGCGGCTGCCTGCGCATCCCGTACGCGGCGGCGGTGGCCAAGTTCGGCGGCCGCAATTGGATGGTGTTCTCCTCGCTGGTGCTGTTGATCCCGACGGTCGGCACGATTCTGCTGCTGGCCAATCCCGGTCGGCCGTTATGGATGTATCTGGTGTGTGCGGCGCTAACCGGTATGGGCGGCGGCAATTTCTCGGCGGCGGTCGCCAACGTCAACGTCTTCTACCCCCAGCGACTCAAAGGCGCGGCGCTGGGGATCGCCGGTGGCGGTGGGAACATCGGGGTACCGATGATCCAGGTCATCGGTCTGGTGGTGCTCGCGACCGCCGGCAACCGGCAGCCCTACTGGGTATGCGCGATCTATCTGGTGCTGTTGTCAGTGGCCGCGCTCGGGTCGGCATGCTTCCTGGACAACATGGAATTGCCCCGCGCCGAGCACAAACCCACGCGAGCGGCTCTGGTACGGCGCGACACCTGGATCCTGGCGACGCTCTACGTCGCGACCTACGGCTCATTCATCGGATTTTCGTTCGCCTTCGGCGAGGTGCTGCAAATCAACTACATGGCCGCCGGGCAAGGTGCGCTGCAGGCGTCGTTGCACGCCGCTCGGGTCGCCTTCCTCGGACCGCTGCTCGCGTCGCTGGCCCGGATGTACGGCGGCAGGCTCTCGGACCGCCTCGGCGGCGGAAAGGTCACCCTGGGAGCTCTATTCGCCATGATCGCTGCCGTCAGCGCGCTGATCGTGGTGAGCGCACACGCCGACAATCGCTCCGGCCCCTTGAGCGTCACCACCATGACCGGCTACATCGTCGGTTTTATGGCACTTTTTGTCTTGTGCGGGATCGGCAATGGCGCCGTGTACAAGATGATCCCGGCGGTTTTCGAATCGCGCAGCCACTCCATGAAAGCCGCCGAGGCCGAACGCCGCCACTGGGCCCGTGCGATGTCCGGCGCCGTGATCGGAATCGTCGCCGCGGTCGGCACGCTCGGCGGTGTGTTGATCAATCTGGCGCTGAGACAGTCCTATCTGACCACAGGGTCGGAAACGACGGCCTTCTGCTTTTTCTTGTTGTGCTACCTCATCGGGTCGGGGCTGACGTGGTGGGCCTACGAGCGGTGCCCCTCCGCCGAGCCGAACTCAGAATTGTGCGAATTACCGCTCGCCGAGACCAGTAGTTCATGAAGGCAAACTGGCGATCGCGACGGTGCGCCGCATCTTGGTCAGCGGCGGAGGAACTTTTCGCGGTCGACTATTACGCGATCGATTTCGCCACGAGCAACTAGCTGTCCCGAATCGTCAACCGCCTTCACGTCGAACGTCAGAAGTCGCCCCTCGCCCGGCGATCGCGCCTCGGCGGTGACCTCGACGGCGCCGCCTACGTGGGTCGCGCGCCGGTGCTCGATGCGCACCGCGGTGCCAACGGTCGTCTGGCCAGGACCGGTGAAGGGCGCGGCGGCTTGCACCGTGGCCGCTTCCAGCCACGCGATGAGCCGTGGAGTCGCGAGCACCGGCACATCGCCGCTGCCGATCTGTTCGGCGGTGTCGGCGTCGGTCACTTGGTAGCGCATCACTACACGCTAGCGCGCCCGGGAATATCCCTGGCGCCGCTAAGCCTTCGCCGACGGCGTCACCGACGAGTATCTCGCTGCAGCGGGAAGTCAATGACGGCTAGCCAATCGGGTCGGCGCATGATGACTGTCATGGACGCTGATCTGAAACGCTGGCTGGACTCGGGCAAGAACTTCGACTACCTCGGCTTCGACATCTTCTACCGCGTCGAGGGCAGCGGGCCTGCGCTGCTGCTGATCCACGGGTACCCGTTCAATTCCTTTGACTGGGCGCCGATCTGGCCGACGCTGACAAAGCGGTTCACCGTCATCGCACCCGACATGATGGGCATGGGATTCTCCGCCAAACCCGTCAACTACCAATACTCGGTGCACGACCACGCCGACATGCACGAAGCGCTCCTACAGCACCTGAACATCGAGAACGCCCACGTTCTGGCCCACGACATCGGCGACTCCGTCGGCCAGGAACTTTTGGCCCGCCACGAGTTCGGCCAACAGACGTACAACGAATGGCGCATCGATTCCATCACCTGGCTCAACGGCGGCATGTTCATCGAGGCTTACACGCCCAGGGCGGCCCAGAAGCTGATGTCGGGCACCCCGCTGGGCGACCTGTTCAGCCCGGTGCAGGGCAGCCCGCTGGCACGACGACTGCTCGAGCCGACAATGCGCGAGATGTTCGGCCCCAACACCAAACCGACCCCGCACATGATGAACGTGTTCAACCAGATCCTGGACTACAACGACGGGCGCCGGGTGCTGCACAAGGTCGGCCGATTCATCAACGACCGCTACACGCACCGCAACCGGTGGGTGCGCGCCATGCGCCAGACCGCGGTTCCGATGCGGTTGATCGACGGGCCCGTCGATCCCAACTCCGGTGCCCACATGGCGCGCCGCTACGCCGAGGTGATCCCCGACGCCGACGTGGTAATGCTCGCCGACGACATCGGCCACTGGCCACAGCTCGAGGCGCCCGAGGAAGTTCTACGCCACTTCCTCGCTCACATCGACGGCGTCAGCGCCGGCTGACTCAGCGGGCAACGTCAACGCTCGCGGGCCCGAGGGTGACGGGCAACTCCTTGATCCCGCGCAGCAGGGTGCTGTCGTTCGGGATCGGCTCGCCGGCCAGGGCCAGCCGGGGAAAGCGTTCGAACAGCGCCCGCAGGCCGATCTGCAGTTCCATGCGCGCGAGCGACGCGCCGAGGCAGCTGTGGATGCCGCTGCCGAAGCTGATGTGTTCGCGGGCGTTGGCGCGCGTGGTGTCGAATTCGTTGGGACTTTCGAAGACGGCCGGATCGCGGTTGGCCCCGCCGATCAGAAGGAAGATCGCCGAGCCGTCCTGCACGGTATGTCCCTCGATCTCAACGGTTTCGGTGGCCACCCGGGCCGCGATGTGCGCGACGGAGTCGTAGCGCAGCACCTCCTCGACCGCGTTCGGCCAGCCCTCCGGATGCTCCTGCAGCCGGGCGAGCTGATCGCGATGCCCGACCAGCGCCACCACCGCGTTGCCGAACGCATGGGTGGTGGTGATGAACCCGGCGCCCAGCAGTAGCCCCGCGAACATCCTGACCTCGGTCTCGGTGAGATCGCCGTCGTGCAGGACGGCGGACAGGATGCTGTCCTCGGCGCCGCCCCGACGGAGGCGCTCGATATGCGCGGCGAGGTAGGTTTCGAACTCGCGCAACGCGGCTATCGCGGTCCGGTATTCGCGCCAGGACGGCGACGTGCTGTTGAGAATTTTGGTGCCGGGCTCGGCGAATGTTTGGAGATGGGGTGCCTCGTCGCGAGATATGCCCAGCATCTCGACGATGACGGCGATGGGGATTTGGGAGGCATAGGCGGCGATCAAATCGCATTGGTTGTTGCCTTCGAGATCGTCGAGCAGGGTGTCGGCGATCTCCTGAATGCCCTGACGAAGTCCCTCGATCGCCCTAGGGGTAAATGCCCGCGACACCAGGCGCCGCAACCGCGCATGCTCGGGCGGATCGGCAACCAGCAGCGACGGCGGTTCCACGCCATTCAGCACGCCGGGGTTGGTTTTCGCGATCATGCGCTGAACGACGGGAAACGGCGACCGGTCCCGTGGTTTCGACGTCCGGAACCTGTCGTCGCGCAGCACGTCACGGACAATCTGCGCGTCAGCGGTGACCCACCCGCCGACAATCGCGGAGATACGTCCCCGATCGCGGATCTGCTCGATGCGGCGATTCACTTCGTCGGGCTGACCGCTTTGGATTAACAGCTGGGAAAAAGGATCGCCCCGCCGCGCGAGCAATTTCAGCGTCCAACGCGGCAGTCCATATCCCAGCAGCCAATGCACCCGGGTCTTGATGTCGGCATTCATATTCGCCCCTGCCTCCGGCTACCGATGAGGCTAGCGGTCAACCAGCGGCGATACGCCTCAAAGAAATGCGCCGGAATCTATCGGATCGCACAATTGCGGCCGGCCATTCTGAGGGGCGCGAGCCGTCGAAGCTCAGCCGTCGATGTGCATCGGTGGGACAGCGAAGGTGCGATCACCGGCGCGCGGACCATGACTTTGGCGCTGTTACCCGCGTTCCTTGCGGAGCTTTCGCAGTGAGAACTCGCTAGGCGAGTCAGTGGGCGCCGAAGGCAAAGACGGTTGTCGATTCGTAGGTCTGGCCCGGGTTGAGCGTGGTGGTCGGGAAGTTCGGGTGGTTCGGCGAGTCGGGGTAATGCTGGGTCTCCATCGTGAATCCGGCGCCCTGCCGGTAGCTGCGCCCGCTGGTGCCCGTGAACGCCCCGTCGAGGAAGTTGGACGTGTAGAACTGCACGCCGGGCTCGGTTGTGGAGACCGTCAGGGTGCGCCCCGACTTGGGATCTTGGGCCCTGGCCGCTTCCGCCAGCCCGGTGTTGTTGCCGCGGTTGATGACCCAGTTGTGGTCGTAGCCGTGGGCGAGCAACAGCTGCGGGTCGTTCGCGGTGATATGCGCGCCGATCGCGGTCGGTGAGGTGAAGTCGAAGGGTGTGCCCTTCACCGCGGCGATCTGCCCGGTCGGGATCTGCGTGGGGTCGGTCGGAAGGTAGTTGTCGGCATTGATGGTGACCCTCTGGTCGTAGACGTCGAGCGTGTCCTCACCCGCCAGGTTGAAGTAGCTGTGGTTGGTCAGGTTGATCACGGTCGGCGCGTCGGTGGTCGCGCGGTAGTCGATGCGCAGTTCGTTATTCTGGTCGACGGTGTAGGTGACCGTGGTTGTCAGGGTCCCGGGATAGCCCATTTCGCCTGCGGGGCTGACATATTGGAGCTTGAGGCCGACGCGGTCGCTTCCGTTCTGCGGACTGGCCTGCCACACCTTTGTATCGAAGCCGGCGGTGCCGCCGTGCAGGCTGTTGCCGTTGTTGTTGGTGGGCAAGTGATACTCGTTGCCGTTCAACGTGAATGCGCCCTTGGCGATCCGGTTGCCGTAGCGGCCGATGATGGCGCCGAAGTAGGTCTTGGCGGATCCCGTGTTGTGCAGGTAGCCGGCCAGGGTCGGAAAACCTAGCACCACATTACCGACATTTCCGGCGCGATCGGGGACCTCGATGGACTGAATGATGCCGCCGTAGTTCAGGATTCGCACACGCATGCCGCGCCCGCTGGTGAGCTCGTAGCGGGTCACCGGGTTGCCATCCACCTGACCGAACGGCTCGCTGGTGATCGACGGCGGTCCGGCGGGGATCGAGGCGCTGCCGGTGCCCGTGGTGGAGTTGGTCGTCGGGTGGCTACACGCCGCCAAGCTCGCTACACCGGCGATGGCGATCGGTCGAAGTAACCGTCTGCCGCGCATCGGCTCTCCTTGCACTCGTCCGACCCCGGACGAGGATAGCGCTAGCAACGCGCGGATCGATTTGATCGGCACACTCAGTCTTGGCGGCGTCGACCCTCGTGCGTCCTCGGTTACGCTCACCCTCGTGTCCGCCGGATACATCAGGGCTACCGACAGTGACCGCGACGAGACCGGACGGGTGCTGGACGCGGCGTTGAGCGACGGCCAGCTCTCGATGGAGGAATACCGCCAACGGGTAAGCGCGGCGCGCCGTGCCGCCACTGTCGGCGAGCTCGAGTCGCTCGTGGAAGACCTGCAGATCCGCAGCGCCCCTGCCCAACCCCCGACGCCGGCCAGTCGACGGGGCATCCTGGTCGCCGGCGTCGCGGTGTTGGCGCTCGCGGGCCTCGGCATCGGCTGGAAACTGCTCGGCAACACCACTTCGTCGTCGCCATCCGCGCCACCTCCAAGCGCCACCAGCACCGTGGCGATCACCCAGACGCCGCCGCCACCACCGCCGCCACTGCAACTGCAGACCGTGGACGGGCTGACGGGGCTATTGGCGCAAATGCGAAAACAGATCGGTGACACCGTGGGCTACCGGCTGGTGGTCTACTCGGATCACGCGGACCTCGACCGTCCTGATCCCCAAGACCCTCGCAACTCGGTGACCTACCACTACGCCACGAGCGGCTGGTCGCAGTGGGGCGCCAGCGCCATTCCGTCCACTTCGACCGCGGCTGACTTGAGCAAGTTCAACGTGCAGGAGGTGGCCAGCGTCTTGCGCGGGGCACCGCAGACCCTTCAGGTCGCCGGCGCCAACAACACCTACCTGATGGTCGAATCCGCCCGGGACGGCAGCCTGGCGTTGTCGGTCTATGTATTCAGAGACCGCGACGGCGGCCATATGGAACTGAACGCGGACGGCACCGTTCGGGCAATCGAGCCGGCGCGCCGCTGAGACCTTCTAGGATCTTGCCGTGGCCACCGCAAACACCCGGGCTACCGACAGCAACCGCGTCGACACCTGCCAGCTGTTGGATCTAGCGCTCAGCGACGGCCAGTTGTCGATGGAGGAGCACCGCCAGCGGGTGAGCGCCGCGACCAACGCCACCACCCTTGGCGAGCTGCAGTCGCTGGTGGCGGACCTGCAGATCCGCCGCGCCCCAGCCCAATCCCCGAGCTTGAAATCGCTGGCCGGCCGCCCGGGGATACGGATCGCCGTGCTCGTGGCGCTGGCCCTGGTGGGCGTCGGCATCGCCTGGGCCTTGTACAGCAACACCGCTTCGTCGCGTGACGCAACGCCCCAGCCGACCGTCGCCAGCCCGGTCGTGGTCGCGCCGCAGCCGCCGCCAACACCGGCACCGACTGTTGAACCGCCGCCAGCCTCGACCCAGCCGCAGGCGCCGACGCAACTGTTGACCCTGGGCGGGCTGTCGAGCTTGATTGCGCAAGTTCGGACGACGTTCGGGGACACGATGGGCTACGAGCTGGTCGTCTATCCCGATCACGCCAGCATCACTCGCCCCGACACGGTCAACGCACACAAAACCGTGCGCTACACGTACGGGGGTCGCGGATGGGGCACGGGCAGCAGCACCACAATCCCGATGGACACGGCCATCGGTGACCTCGGCAAAGTCGACGTCCAGGCCGTCATAAGCGCCCTTCGTGCGGCACCCCAGACTCTGCACATTGACGGCGGCAACCCCGAGAACATCATCATTGAAGCGGCCCAAGACGGGACCCTGCGCATCGAGCTCTACGTCTCCGATGGTCACACCGAGCGCTACCTCATGGTCAACGCCGACGGCAGCATCCGGCCGGACTTCTGATCGGGCAGCCGCACTTATTGGCCGAGGTGTATCTCGCGTGTGACCTTCCCGCGACTGCGACGAAGGACGCTGATCGTCATGGCGGTATTGGCGCTGCTGTGCGCACTCGCAACCGCGACATGCATCGGCTACTACCTGGGTCGGCGAGCCGGCTCGCGGCCGCCGACCTGGAAACAGCGCACGAGTCGGGTGGCGCTGGGCAAGCTCGCGATCAGCCTGCTCGTGGCGGTGACCGCGCGTCGCATCCTGAGGCTGAGAACCGTTGGGCCCGTTGATATCCTGCGCGCCGGCATGGCGCGGATCGTCTCGTATTGAGGGCGCAATGTAGCCTTTGAAGCCCGTCACCGCACCAAGAAGGGCCGAAATGTCAGCATTGCAGGGCAAGGTCGCGTTGGTCACCGGTGCGTCGTCGGGCCTGGGCGCTGAAACCGCCCGGCTGTTTTCCCGGCAGGGCGCAACGGTTTTCGGTATCGGCCGCGACACCGAACGCTTGGCCGCGGTGTTCGAAGACGTGGATCGCGGTTCGTACGCCTCGGTGGATGTCGCTTCGCCGCAGGCCTGCCGGGGCGCGGTCGAGCAGTGCGTCCAAGAGTTCGGCGGGCTCGACGTCCTGGTCAACGTCGCCGGCAAGCACCAGATGCGCCGAACCGAGTCGATGACCGACGACGACTGGGCAGAAGACCTAGCGGTCAACCTGAACGGACCGTTCTACCTCTGCCGGGCCGCGTTGCCCCATTTGCTGGAACGCGGCGGCAACATCGTCAACGTCGGCTCCATCGCGGGCGTCGAGGGCCAGGCGTACTCGGCCGGCTACTGCGCCGCCAAGCACGGCCTGATCGGGCTCACCCGCGCGCTGGCGGTGGAGTACACCGCGGATCGCCTGCGCGTCAACGCGGTGTGCCCGGGCGGCATGCTCACACCGCAGATCGAACAGTTCAGCGCGCCGGAGAATCCGAACTACGACCTGATCCTGCGCACGGCTTCACCGCGCGGCATGATGCAGCCGCTCGACGTCGCCAACGTGATCGCGTTCCTCGCCAGCGATGCCGCGGCCGCCGTCCACGGCGCCGTCTATCGCGTCGACAACGGCAAGGGCGCCGGGTAAACCGCCTACGCTTTTAAGAACACGTCCGAGGAGGCCTATGCGACACGCGAGCTATGTCATCGCCTCCACCCCTCGTTCGGGTAGTTCGTTTTTGGCCGCCGGGCTCGTTGCGACGGGAGTCGCCGGACGTCCCGAGGAGTATTTCGCCGCAGACCACCTCGCGGCCTATAAGAAAGACCTGGGGCTGCCGGTCGACTGCTCGTGGAGCGAATACCTGACAAGGGTCAGAGCGTTCGCGGCGACCCAGAACGGCGTGTGGGGCTTCAAGATCCACTGGCGGGACGTCGTCTCGCTGGCGCAGGCGTTAGGGTTTCGTGCAGACCCGGGCGCGGTGCTCGAGACGCTTTTTCCGACAGCGGTTTTCGTCAACATCGTGCGCCTCGATCGGCGCGCCCAGGCCATCTCGCTGTTTCGCGCCGAGACGACGGGCGAGTGGTTCCGTTCTCCGGGACCGCCGACGACGGAACGTCCCTGGGGGCTATATCTGGGCCGGCCCACGCCGCAGCGGCCCGCGGTCGACCTCGCCGCTGTCGCGCCGACGCGCGAGCAGATCACCGAGATGGAACGCAGCCTCGGCGCCGAACAGGCGGCGTGGACCGACTACTTCACCACCCGACGTCCCGAAGTTCTCACGGTCCACTACGAAGAGCTCGACGAGAACTATCCCGACGAGATCGCGCGCGTCCTGCAATTCCTCGGCGTCGACCCCGCACATGCGACCGGCGTGCCCAAGCCTCCGCTCGAGCGTCAGTCCGACCACATCAACGAACACTGGCGGCGACGGATCGACGACGAGGAACTCCGCTACCCGGTGCAGTGAACCTCGACGACGCTGCCGGACGAGACCTTGGCCAGCGCGCCCCGCTGAGCGGCTATCGGGGTCAACCCCCAGTCGGCGCCCCAACCGCCGGGCCCCAGAGCCAAAGCGGTGCAACCGTTTCGGGCCCATGTCGCGACGGTGCAGCCAGCACCGTGCCGCTGGCAGTTGCCCAGCGCGATGTGGGTGGCCTCCTCCATGGTGCTGGCGTTGTTGGCCCAGCCCGCCCAGCCGGTGACGGGGGAGTAGGCGATCACGGCGAAGCGATCGACGGCCGCGGCCTGCGCGGCGGGCGACGCCATGAACGCAGCGCCGAAGAAAGCGATGGCGGTCAAGACGATCAGGGCGTAGATGCGGTGGCGGGTCATAGCGGAACCTCGTGAGTCGTTTCCAGTGGACGAACTCACCATCCGCCGCGCCGCTTGGCGGATTCTCAAGAAATCCTTGGCGCTACCGCGCCTTTCGCAGATCGGCGAGCGAGTTGCGCAACCCACCGTCCAACCGGATCTGTACGGCCGCCACCGCGAGCATCACCGCCGCGGTCACCAGGTGCACCACCGCGTCGGTGGTGTTGTTGGGGAAGGTGAAGACGAACGCAACCTGATGCGAGAAGAACGCCCAAATGCCCGGCAGCGCACCGGCAATCGCCGCGGCGATCAGATACAGCACGGCCCATGACTTGCGCTGCGCGAACACCAGGCCCGGGCCGAACAGGGCCAGGCCGGCGACGGCGTGCCAACCGTTGTAGTCCATCCCGAGCAGCTGGACGGTCGGCGCGTGGGGGCCCGACGCGAAGCTGGGCTCCATGATGAACCCGACCACCGCCTGGATGACGTGCAGGACACAGATGATCAGCAGCCCGACCTGGGCGAAACTCCACCTCACGTTGCACCTCCTTGTGCGCGCGGTGGGATGCCCCAGATACTACGCCCGGTAGTAGACGCTGACAATGAGACCGTCGCAGGCCAGTCCCGTCACTTCCGCCCGGGAAGCTTCATCATCGTGCGCACGACGGGCACCAGCGACTTCTGCCAGAGGGTCGGCGGAATGCCGCGCGGCGGGTCGAGGTTGAACACCCGCGCCGCCGCGATCGTCTGCGATTCGGTGTACTTCAGCAGGCCCTCGGCGCCGTGGCGGCGCCCGACGCCGGACTGGCCCATCCCGCCCATCGGCGCGCCGAGGCTGCCCCACGCGAACGCGTAACCCTCGTCGACGTTCACCGTCCCCGAGCGCAGCCGGGCGGCGATCTCCTGGCCCTCCGCGGTGGACCCCGCCCACACGCTGGCGTTCAGGCCGTACTCGGTGTCGTTGGCCTTCTCGACGGCCTCGTCCACGTCGGCGACCGGATAGATCGAAACCAGCGGCCCGAACGTCTCATTGGCCGCGCATTCCATCTCCGGCGTGACGTCGGTCAGGACCGTCGGCTCGTAGAACAGCGGGCCGATGTCGGGTCGCGGCTTGCCGCCCGCAATCACCTTGGCGCCCTTGGCCTTCGCGTCGTCCACGTGGTCGGTCACGGTGTCGAGCTGGCTCGCCGAGATCAGGCTGCCCATGTCGACCGAGAAGTCATACGCGGTGCCGAGCTTCATGTTGCGCACCGCCGCGCCGAACTTGTTGGTGAACTCGTCGGCGACGTCCTTTTCGACGTAGATGCGCTCGATGGAGATGCACAGCTGACCCGCATTGGAGAAGCACGCACGGGTGGCCGCCTTGGCGGCCTTGTCCAGGTTGGCCCCGCGCGTGACGATCATCGCGTTCTTCCCGCCCAGCTCGGCCGAGAAGCCGATGAGCCGACGGCCGGCGTGCTCGGCGAGCTGCCGGCCGGTGGCGGTCGAGCCGGTGAACATCAAGTAGTCGCAGTTCTCGATGATCGCGGTGCCGACCACCGAGCCCGGCCCGGGCACGATCGCGTACAGCGCCCGCGGCAGCCCGGCCTGGTACAACAGCTCGGCGCACGCCAGCGCGCAGTACGGCGTCTGGCTGTCGGGCTTGAGCACCACCGCGTTACCCGCCACCAGCGCGGGCACCGAGTCGGACGCGGTGAGCGTCATGGGGTAGTTCCACGGCGAGATCACCCCCACGACGCCCTTGGGCTGGTAGATGACGGTCGTCTTGCCGACCGCCGGGAGCAGCGCCTGCACCTTGCGCGGCTTCAACAGGTCGGCGGCCACGTTCACGTAGTAGTTGGCGTTGGCCATCAAATCGACGATTTCCTCCTGCGCCGCCCAGCGGGCCTTGCCCGCCTCGGCCTGCAGGAGGTCCATCAGGAACTGGCGGTTCTCGATGACCAGGTCGCGGTAGCGACGGATGACGTCCACCCGCTCGGCGACCGGGCGCTTCGCCCAGTCGATCTGCGCCGCGCGGGCCTCGGCGAAAGCGGCTTCGACGTCGGCGGCCGTGCCGATGGGGATCGTGGTCAGCGGTTTACCTGTGAAAACCTCATCGATCGTCTTGGTCTCGCGTGCGGTGATGTCCTTGATCGCGACCAGTTGACGCAGGCGGTCGAAGACCTCGGCTGACGGTGCGGACATGTCGTTACCTCTCAAAAAGCGCAGGCGGCCAAAACACCAGCCTAGGCCCGGCGGACCCGGGCCGGTAACGGTTGGGGCACGGTCCGGTTGCCCCGCGGCACGCCACCCGGCACCGCGGCCCCCGGGAATGACAATGCGGGCATGACGCAATCGCGGGAGCCCGACGATGGCGCGTGAGATCTCCCGCCAGGCGTTCCTGCGCGGGGCCGCCGGCGCGTTGGCCGCCGGCGCGGTCTTCGGTCCGGCGCGGGCGACCGCGGCCCCGAATCCGTCCGGCTGGGACGGCCTGACCACCGCCATCGGCGGCAGGGTCGTGCTGCCGCAAGATCCTCAATTCGCCGGCGCGAAGCAGGTTTTCAACACCAACTACAACGGGTTCACGCCGGCCGCGATCGTCACCCCGACGTCGGCGGCGGACGTGCAGAAGGCGATGGCCTTCGCCGCCGCCAACAACCTGAAGGTCGCCCCGCGCAGCGGCGGGCACTCCTACATCGGCGCGTCCACCGCGAACGGCGCCGTGGTGTTCGATCTGCGCCAGCTGCCCGGCGGCATCAACTACGACGCGTCCACCGGGCAGGTCACCGTGACGCCCGCTACCAGCCTGTACGCGATCCACGAGGCCCTGGCCGCGGCCGGCCGGGGCATCCCGACGGGTACCTGCCCGTCGGTCGGCGCCGCGGGGCACGCGCTGGGCGGGGGACTGGGCGCCCAGTCGCGGCACGCCGGCCTGCTCTGCGACCAGCTGACGGCGGCGTCGGTGGTGCTGCCCGGCGGCCAGGCCGTCACCGCGTCAGCTGCGAGCAACCCCGACCTGTTCTGGGCGCTACGCGGCGGCGGGGGCGGCAACTTCGGGGTGACGACCTCGCTGACCTTCGCCACCTTTCCCACCCGCGACGTCGACGTCGTCAACCTCAACTTCCCGCCGCAGGCGTTCGCGCAGGTTCTGCTCGGCTGGCAGAACTGGCTGCGCACCGCCGACCAGAGCATGTGGGCACTGGCGGACAACACCGTCGACGGGTTCGGTACGCATCCCCGGATAATGGCGACCTGCCCGGCCGGATCGGGGAACAGCGTCGCGGCCGCCATCACCAAAGCCGTTGGGGTGCAACCGACCGGGACCGAGAACCACACGTTCAACTACATGGACCTGGTGCGCTACTTGGCCGTCGGCAACCTCAACCCGGCGCCGCTGGGATACGTCGGCGGGTCCGACGTCTTCACGGCGATGACGCCGGCCGCCGCCCAGGGGATCGCGTCGGCGGTCGAGGCGTTTCCGCGGGGCGCCGGCCGCATGCTGGCGATCATGCACGCCCTCGACGGCGCTCTCGCCACCGTGGCGCCGGGGGCGACGGCCTTCCCGTGGCGCCGGCAGGCGTCGCTGGTGCAGTGGTACGTCGAGACGGGCGACCCGGCGGCGGCGACGAGCTGGCTCGCCACGGCACACCAAGCGGTGCAACCGTATTCGGTGGGCGGCTACGTGAACTACATCGAGGCGAACCAGCCGGCGTCGCGCTACTTCGGCCCCAACCTGTCGCGGCTCAGCGCGGTGCGGCAGAAGTACGATCCCGGCCGGGTCATGTTCTCGGGGCTGAATTTCTAGCCGTTTGATAGCGCTTATCGTTAACAACGGTCGGCATTATCATCGGTCGAGGATCCGCTCGTTCCGGGAAAAGGCAAACATGATGGCAGACTTCGCGCCGATCCACCCCGGCGAGATCCTCAAGGCGGAATTCCTTGACCCGCTTGGTATCTCGCAGTATCGGATCGCCAAGGCGATCGACGTGCCGCCCCGCCGGATCAACGAAATCGTGCACGGCAAGCGCGGCATCAGCGCAGACACCGCCCTCCGGCTATCCCGTGCGCTCGGTCTGAGCGACATGTTTTTCATCAACATGCAGGCTCACTACGACGCCGAAATCGCGCGCGAGCAGCTAGCGGGACGACTGGACACCATTGATCGCATCGCGTAGTCCGCGAGCGGCCGATGGGTGAGTCTCATTTGTGATAGCGCCGGTGATATCGCAAATGGGAATCACCGCATGGTCGGCTGACGGTGCTCACGTGGCCGGCGTCGCCGCGCGAACCGGCAACGGACGGGACCGCACCAGCGTCGGCCACCAGAACCACGGCCCGAGGATGCGCAGGATGCACGGCACGACGAACGACCGCACGATCAGCGTGTCGAGCAGCAGGCCGATACAGACGGTCGAGCCGACCTGGCCGACGGTGCGCAGATCGCTGGTCAGCATCGCCAGCATGGTGAACGCGAAAACCAAACCGGCAGAAGTCACTACACCACCGGTGCTGCCGAGCGCGCGGATCAGACCGGTATGGATTCCGGCATGCAGCTCCTCTTTGACCCGAAGGATCAACAGCAGGTTGTAGTCCGAACCCACCGCCACCAGGATGATGAACGTCAGCGGCAAAACCAACCAGTGCAGCGGCAGCCCGATGAGGTGCTGCCAGACGAGTATCGAAAGCCCGAACGCCCCGGCATAGGAGAAGGCCACCGTGCCCGGGATGACAATCGCCGCCATCAGACTCTTCGTGAGGAACAGCATGATCAAGAAGATCAGCACGAAGGCGGCGATCGCCACGATGAGCAGATCGGACGCGGCGTATTGCTTGATGTCCTTATTGGTGGATCCGGAACCGCCGATATAGACCTTCGCGCCGGCCAGCGAAGTCTCTTTGAGCGCAACGGTTATGGCGTTGGGGAACTGTTCGACGTGCTGCACGCCTTCCGGACCGTTGGCGTCGCCCTCATGGGTGACGATGATCCGAGCGGCCTGGCCGTCCGGCGACATCAGCAGCTGCATGCCGGTCTTGACGTCCTCGTTGTCGAAACCCTCGTGCGGGATGTAAAAGAAGTCGTCGCTGCGGGCCTGGTCGAAGTCGAGCCCGACATTGATCTGGTCGTCAAATGTCTGGTTGGTCTGTGTCGTCTGCAGAGCCGACTGGCCGTAGGTGCTGACCAGAAGGTTGGCCAACGCCTCCGAGTCGTCGGCCGTCAGCTTCAGCTGCACGATGATCTGCGGCACGATCTTGTCCATCTCCTCGAGGGAGAGCTTGGCTTGGTTGATGTCAGCCGCCAAATGGTCGATGTTGTCGAGCGTGTCGAACAACGACCTGAACGCCCAGCACATGGGGATATCGAAACAGTGCCGCTCCCAATAGAAGTAGCTCTTGATCGGCCGGAAGAAGTCGTCGAAGTTCGAGATTTCCTGGTTCATCTCGTCAGTGACCCGTTGCAGATCTTCGACGGTGAGAACCGTCTTGTGCAGCTCGTCCGACAGGTTCTGGAAATAGTCGATCTCTTTGCGCGTGACCTCGACGGTGTGCTGCGTGATCTGCGCCTGCTGGTTGGTATTTGCGTTCTGCTGCTGATTGAACGGGAGCTGCTGGCCGCTCCCGCTGCCCTGCGTGGTGAACAGATACGGAATCGTGGCGTGTTCCAAAGCTCGACCCATCGGCCTGGTGATGCTTTGCACCATCGCGACGCCCGGAAGGCGCTCGAGCGCCTTGGCCGCGCGATCCAATGAGATGAAGTCGCCCGAATTCCGCATGTCGTGATCGGTCTCGATCATCAGCATCTCGGAGAACAGCTTGCTCTTCGGGAAGTGTCGATCGGCCGCCTGGAAGCCCAAATTCGCGGGCGCGTTGTGGGGCTGGTACTGGCGGTCGTCGTAGTTCTGCCGGTACGTCGGCACGAAGATCGCCCCGAGCAGAACCGCGGCGGCACTGGCGAACAGGATCGGCACCGGCCACCGCACCACGCTCGCCCCGATCCGCCGATACAGGTGCGCCTTGGCCTTGCTCCTCGGGTCGAAGAGCCCGAACAGGCTGCCTAGCGTCAGGAAGGCGGGGCCGAGCGTCAGCGCCGCCGCGATGGTGAACAGCATGCTGATCGCAACCGCCGGGCCCATGGTGTGGAAGTAATTGAGCCGCGCGAACGTCAGGCAGTAACACGCCCCCGCGATCGTCAGGCCCGAGCCGAGGATGACCGGGGTGACGCTCTTGTACGCGGTGTAGAACGCGTCCTCCCGGCTCTCGCCGTCGTGGCGCGCCTCGTGATAGCGGCCCATCAGGAAGATGCCGTAGTCCGTCCCGGCCCCCAGGGTCAGCGCGACGACGATGTTCACCGCGAACGACGAAAGTTCGATGTACCCGAGATGCCCGAGGGTCGCGATAACCCCCTTGGCGACCAGCATCTCGAACAGCACCCCGGCCAGCGGCACGAACAGGGTGACGATCGAGCGGTACACCAGCAACAACATCCCGATGATGAGGAAGATCGTCACGATCGTGATGTCGTTCAGGCTCGAATTCGCGATCGCCACCGTGTCCGAGGCGAGCGGGGCCGCGCCGCTGACGTAGACCTTGAGCCCGGGCGGCGGCGTGTCCTTCGCGACGATGTCCCGAACGGCGGCGACGGACTCATTCGCTTGCATCTGGCCGATATCGCCCGCGAGGCGCAACAGCACGTAGGCGCACTTGCCGTCGAGGCTCTGCGCGCCGGCCGCGGTGATCGGCTTCCCCCACAGATCCATGGCGTACTGCACGTGCTTCGGGTCGCCCTTGAATCGGCGCATCAAATCGTCGTAGTACTGGTGATCCGCGTCGCCCAGCGGGCGGTTGGCCTCCAGCACGATCATGGCCAGGCTGGTCGAATTGGACTCGCGGAACTTCGCACCGATGGACAGCAGCGCCCGCTGCGACGGCGCGTAGTGCGGGACCAGCGGGCCCGCGAGCTCCTCGGCGACCCGCTCGACCTGGGGCATGAAGGTGTTCGTCGACACGGCGAGCAGGCCCCAGAAGGCGATGATCGGGATCGCAAGGGCGCGAACCATTCTGGGGACGAACGGGCGCTTCGTCCGGTGCTCCGCCGCTGGCTCGCTCATGCGGATTTCACCAGGCAGTAGACGTGGGCATCCTGATTGGTATCGGACTGTTCAGCGCGGACGACGCCATTCACCCGCAGTCGGCAGCCGACTTGACCGCCATGCACCTGCGCCGAGAGGCTGCCGGACACCACGGTCAGCGTCGTCGCCTCCGTGTGCGACCACGGCAAGGTCGTGAGATCGACCCGATGCGGGTGCCCGTTGATGTCCACCCAGACGAGCATCCCGCCCTCCCCGACGGAACCGAACAATTCATACGTGAGCCGCTTGACGCTGAACTCCGGCGGTGCGGCCGGCTGATTGACGGTGATGACGGGCGGGGGCTCCGAGAACTGGTGCACCTTGTACATGGCCACCCCGCCAACAACGAGCGCGATGACGGCAACCAGCGGCAGCCAGATTCGCGCCAAGACCCGCCTGCCCACCGGACGAGGGCTCATTCGATCACCTCTCGTAACTCGCTCGGGCCACCGTCTTCTCCCCCCGGCCCCACCCCTAGGCCAACTGCAGATAGTAGACGGTCATGTACCCAATGGACAGATGATCGTGCAAGAGTAGCGACCTTGCAGCCGGAACGCGACCGCAACGACCTGCGGGAGCACGCTCCGGTCGCTCACGGCGCGGCTTCAGGACATCTTTTGCAGGCGCCGCTTCAACCTTGCGCTGCGGATGATTTGAGTCGTGAGATTTATGGACGCCAAGATCGGGAACAGCCCGAGAAACGTCCGCTCGGAGGGCGTCGCCCCATGCAAGTGGTAGAGGCTGCCGAACACGTAGAAGCAGCCCAGCGAGAACAACGCACCCGGGATGCAGAGCGTCAACACCGAGCTACGAGCACCGAGGAGGTGCCTCGCGTAATCCAGCTCCTCTTGTGACATGGGTTCGCGCTTCCGCACCTTGCGCGTAACCGCCTTGGCGCTGCCGATTTCGTCGCTGATCGGGGGAGGCGGCCGGCCCTCCAGCCGCTTGACGTGCACCGCGGCAACGGCGGCGAACAACAACGCGAACATCAGGGCGAGCAGCGTCAGGAAACCGAACAAACCCGAAGTCACCATTTCGCTCCTTCAATCCCCGATGGGCGATCCGACGCCGTTCCAGACGCTACGCCACACTCCTCGCGCGCGGCGGTCGACCGAAGATAGGTGACCGGTCGGCTAACATCGTTGTCATGCCCCGCCCACCGAACCCCGAGGTGCGGTCCCGCCTGCTCGCGGCGGGACTGGAACTCGTGCACAGGCGCGGATTCGCCGCCAGCGGGGTCAAGGACATCACCGACGCGGCCGGCGTTCCGAAGGGTTCGTTCTACGCGTATTTCCCCAGCAAGGAGGCCTTTGCGGCAGCGATCCTCGAGCATCACTGGGAAGACACCGAGGCGCGGCTCCTGCCGATCCTGCAGGCGGACGGGCCGGTCCAGGAGCGGATCACCCGCTTCTTCCACGCGCTGGCCGACGAACACGAGGCCGGCGACTTCCTACTCGGCTGCCTGGTCGGAAACCTGTCGCTCGAGCTCAGCGGTACGAGCGAGCCGGTACGCAAGGAGCTCGTGGGCATCTTGGACCGATGGGGTGCGGCCCTGGGTGAGTGCCTGCGTTCGGACGGTCGGGGCGACCTCGAAGCGGGCGACCTCGCCTTTCGGCTGATCGAGGCGTGGGAAGGCGCGGCGCTGCGCGGGAAAGTCACCCGCAGCCGCGTCCCGTACGACCGGTTCGAAGCGGTCACCCTCCCGGCGCTGCTGCGCTGATCCGTCCCCGCGGGGAATGCAGCCGCGGCAACCCTTGTTAGATAGACGACTGGTCATTTATAGTACGAGCCCAGGAGGCCGAACGCCATGACGCCCGACCAGAAGCTAAGCCAGCACAGATTCGCCTTGAACGACGGGAGCGGCGCGATTCCGGCGCTCGGCTTCGGCACGTCGCTTTCCGATCGCAACGAGACGCGAAACGCGGTCAAGACCGCGGTCGAAATCGGGTTCCGCCACCTCGATGCGGCCGAGCGGTACCGCAACGAAGCAGACGTCGGAGCCGCGCTCAAAGAGTTGTTCGCCGCCGGGACCGTTCGTCGTGACGAACTCTTCGTCACCACCAAGCTGTGGAACAACAACCACCGGCCCGAAAGGGTAAAGCCCGCGCTGCAGGCCAGCCTGGACAGGCTGGGGCTGGAGGCGGTCGACCTGTACCTGGTGCACACGCCGTTCGCGTTCCGGCCCGGCGACGACCAAGACCCCCGCGATCGGCACGGGGCCGTCGTCTACGACGACGGGGTCACTCTGCAGGAGACCTGGGCCGCGATGGAAACCCTTGTGGACGAGGGTCTTTCGCGGGCGATAGGCCTGTCCGACATCGACGCCCCGGGCGCCCGGAAGATCGTCGAAACCGCCCGGATCAAGCCGGCCGTGGTGGAGGTCGAATCGCACCCGTATCACCCGCAATGGGAACTCCACGAGCTGTGCAAGGAGCACGGGATCATCCTGTTGGCCTTCGCCTCGCTGGGCCATGCGCTCGAACCGCGATTGCTCGACGACCCGCTCATCGTCTCGATCGCTCGGCGCGTGGGAAAGACGCCGGCGCAAGTGCTTTTGGCGTGGGGCATCCAGCGCGGCTCGGCCGTCCTCACCTCGTCGGTCAAACCCGCACGCATCGGTGAAAACTTCGACGTGACCGCCCTTCCCGACAGCGCGATCCAAGAGATCAATGAAGGTCTGGTAACCCGATACCGGTTCAATTCCGTCGTCGACGCGGGACAACCGGGCTTTGCCGAGGTGCCGCAATGACATCGGGTGTGGGCTTCCACACCGGTGAGTTGGCCGTCCAACGGCAAGCGGGCGTTGAGGCCGAGGCCGCCCGGCTCGCCCCGATGGTCGGCCGCGGACAACTGCGCGCCGGCATGGCCGCGTTCCTTTCGGAGGCGCCATTCGCTGCCATGGCCGCCCGAGACCGGGCCGGACGGCTTTGGACCTCACCCCTGTTCGGCCCACCCGGGTTCCTGCGTGCCGCCTCGCCGACCGCCCTGGAGATCGGAACGGAGCTGCCGCGCGCGGACCCGCTCCACGACCTACCCTGCGGACAACCGGTGGGCGTCATCGCCATCAACTTCCTCACCCGAAGGCGCGTTCGCATCAACGGTCGCCTCGGCTCCACCGAGCCCGGCGCCCTGACCGTCGACGTGGACCAGGCCTACGGCAACTGCCCGCAATACATCCACCCGCGCCGCGTCGACGTCGAAAGGCCGCCCGCCGACGACCCGAAGCGGCTGCACTCCGGAAAAGCGTTGCGAGCCGAGGATATTCGTCTCATCGAGGCGGCCGACACCTTCTTTCTGGGCACCACCCACCCCACCGCCGGCAGCGACGCCTCCCACCGGGGCGGCCCCCCGGGATTCGTCCGGGTTGCCGAGGGGCGCCTGTGGTGGCCGGACTATCCCGGCAACAACATGTTCAACAGCTTCGGCAACCTCGCCGCCGACCCCTCCGCGGCGCTGCTGTTCGTCGATTTCCGCGCCGGCATCACGGTCCAGCTCTCCGGCCGCGCGAGCGTCCACTGGGACGACCCGGGCGACGCCGGCACCGGACGCCGTGTGCAATTCAGCCCCGAGTGGGTAATCACCACCGCAATACCCGCCCTCGGTGACACCGACCACGCCCCTTACCCGGCCAACCACCGAGGCCGAAACGGAGAGCCGGAATTTAACAATTAGATTTGGAGCTATGGGGCAACACGACCGGGACGACGTGAGTTCCCAGCTGGACGAGCTGGCGGCTGCTCGCGACCAGTTGGAACACCTGGTCCGGGTCATCGTCGAGATCAACGCCGACCTGGATCTGGATTCGACGTTGCATCGAATCGTCAACGCGGCGATGGAGCTGACCGACGCCCGGTACGCGGCGCTGGGCATCCGGGCGCCCGACGGCACGCTGGCCTCGTTCGTTCAGGCCGGCATCGACGCCGACACGGCTCGGCGGCTCGGCGACCTGCCGGTGGCCGACGGCCTGCGCGTCGACGATCTGAGCGCCCACCCGGCGACCGCCGCACTGCAGCCGCGCGACCCGAAGCTGCGGGCGCTGCTCGGCATACCAATCACCGTGCGCGCGGCCGACTTCGGCAGCCTCTACCTCGCCGACGATCGCCCGGGCCGGGTGTTCACCGACTCTCACGAATCCGCGGTGCGGGCACTGGCCACGGCGGCCGCAGCGGCCATCGACAACGCGCGATTGTTCGAACGGGAACGCGAATCGTCGAAATGGACGAAGGCCAGCCGGGAAATCACGACCGCGCTGCTGTCCGGTGACCCACAGACGGGGCCGTTGCAGCTCATCGTGAACCGGGCGCTGGAGTTGGCCGACGCCGAACAGGCCATCTTGCTGGTCCCACGGGAGCCCGATCTGCCCTCCGACCAGGTCGACACCCTCGTCGTGGCCGCGACGGCGGGCCGGTACGCCTCGGAGGTGATCGGCCGGCAGGTGCCGATGGACGCCTCCACCACCGGCGGCGTGGCGCGTCGCGGCCTGCCGCTGATCACCGATTCCTTCCAGTATCCGATCGAGGGGTTCACCGACGCGGGTGAACGCTCGGCGATCGTGATGCCGCTGATCGCCGACGGCCGGGTGCTCGGGGTGATTGCCGTCGCGCGCCACCCGGGGCGGCCGGCGTTCGGCAACGATTACCTCGAGCTGGTCAGCGACTTCGCCCGGCACGCGGCCATCGCGTTGGCGCTGGCGGCGGGCCGCGAACACGCCCTCAACCAGGAACTCGCCGAAGCCGACAGCGTCGAAGATGCCGTGCACGCCGCGGCCGAGGAACTGCGCCGGCTGTGGCGGGCCCGCCGCGTCCTGGCGGTCACCTTCCCGACCCACGACTCCACCGCGGAAACCGCCTCTCGTGAACCGTCGGTGGAATCGGTCGGCGAGTCGGCGCAGTGGGCGGACCTGCCATCCGAAACGCGCCAGATGCTCAGCTCGTTGCGCGACGGCGACCTGCTCACCCCGAACGCCGCCGAGCCCGGCACCGCGGGCATCGCGCTGCAGCATCCCGAGGGCGTGCTCGTCGTGCGGATCGACCTGACCGAGCGGCGGCCGTTCACCCTGGAGGACCAGACGCTGCTGACCGTGCTCGCGGGCCGTCTCGGTCAGGGTCTGCAACGCGTGCACCAGGTCGACCAGCAGCGCGAAACGGCACTCGCCCTGCAGCACGCCATCCTCGGCCCCGCCGACCTACCCCACGGGTTCGCCGTGCGCTACCAGGCCGCCAGCCGGCCCCTGCAGGTCGGCGGCGACTGGTACGACGTCGTCGACCTGGATGACGGGCGCATCGCGTTGATCGTCGGGGATTGCGTCGGCCATGGCCTGGCCGCCGCCACCGTGATGGGGCAGGTGCGCAGCGCCTGCCGCGCGCTGCTGTTCGAGAACCCCAGCCCCAGCGCCGCCCTCGCGGGCATCGACCGCTTCGCCGCGCGGCTGCCCGGCGCGCAATGCACCACCGCCGTCTGCGCGGTGCTCGACCCTGAGACGGGTGAACTGGTCTACTCGAGCGCCGGGCACCCGCCGCCCGTTCTCGTCGACGCCGACGGCACCACCCGAATGCTCGATGACGGCCACACCATCGCGCTCGGGGTTCGACCCGACTGGCCCCGCCCCGAAGCACGGGTGACCATTCCGCCGCGCGCCACGTTGCTGCTCTACACCGACGGACTGGTCGAACGTCGCCGTCGACTGCTGCACCAGGGCATTTCGCGCGCGGCCGCCCTCGTCCAGGACGGGCGCGATTCCACACTGGACGATCTGGCCAACCAGATCATGGCCGGTCTGGCGCCGGAAGGCGGCTATCAAGACGACGTCGTCCTGCTGCTCTACCGCCATCCCGCCCCGCTGGAGTTGGAGTTTCCGGCCGACGTCAGCCAGCTCGCACCCACCCGCACCGCACTGCGCCGGTGGCTGACCCGGGCCAAGCTGGACGCGGATCAGACGATGAACGTGCTCGTCGCCGCCGGAGAGGCCGTCGCCAACGCCATCGAGCACGGTCACCGCCACAGCCCCGGGGGCACGATCAGCCTGGGCGCCACCATCTTGGTCGACCAGGTGCGCTTGACCATCACCGACACCGGCTCGTGGAAACCTCCGCAGCCGGCTGCCGAGACGAATCGCGGCCGTGGCATCGCTTTGATGCGGGGCCTCATGCAGGACGTCACCATCAACCCCGAGGCCGCGGGAACTACGGTCCATCTATGCGCGAGGATCACCTGATGCCCACGTCGCTGACCCTCGACACCGCGCGCCGCGACGACGGGAAGCTCGTGCTGACCGCGACGGGGGAAATCGACCTGAGCAACATCGACGAGTTCAACGACGCACTCAGGAGAGCCATCGCCGAGGCCGCGAACAACAGTGGCACGTTTACCGTCGACCTCAGCGCGGTGGAGTACCTGGACAGCGCCGCCATCAACGCCTTGTTCGCCCGGGCCGCCCACATCGATGTCATCGCCCACCCGTTGGTGATGCCCGTCCTCACCGTGAGCGGCATAACGGAGCTCGTCACCGTCGAACCGGCAGCCGAACGCTGACCCGATGCTTCGCGAAAAGTCGGTACTCGTAACGGGTTCCACGTCCGGTATCGGCCTCGGCATCGCGCGCGCCTTCGCCGCCGAGGGCGCGAACGTCACCCTCAACGGCTTCGGCGACCCGGAGGCCGTTGAGGCACAGCGGCGCGACATCGAGGAGACGTTCGGGGTGACCGCCGCCTATTCGGGCGCCGATGTGACCAAGCCGGACGAGGTCGCCAAAATGATCGCCGGCGCCGAAAAGTCCTTCGGCGCAATCGATGTCCTCGTGAACAACGCCGGCATCCAGTACGTGGCGAAGCTGGAGGAGTTCCCGGTCGACAAGTGGGAGGCCGTGATCGCGACGAATCTGTCGGCCGTTTTCCACACGTGCCGCTGCGCGCTGCCAGGCATGAAACGCCGCGGCTGGGGCCGAATTATCAACATCGCCTCGGCGCACGGCCTCGTTGCCAGCGCCGAAAAAGCGGCATATGTCGCGGCCAAGCACGGTGTTGTCGGGCTGACAAAAGTGGTGGCCATCGAAACCGCCAACCACGGCATAACATGCAACGCGATCTGTCCCGGTTGGGTGATGACGCCCCTGATCGCCCAGCAGATCCAAACGCGCGCCGATGCGGCGGGCAAGTCGTTCGACGAGGTCAAACCGGAATTCGTCGCCGAAAAGCAACCGATGGCCCGCTACACCCAACCGGAGGACATCGGCGCGCTCGCGGTCTTTTTGGCCGGCGATGCGGCCGCCACCATCACCGGCGCCAGTTATTCGATCGACGGCGGGTGGACGGCCCAGTGAGGCGAAATACCCGACGGCCCTGAGATTTTGGGCGGCGAGCGCAATCAACCTCTTTTGCCGGCCGCCGCCCGCGGTTGAGGCTCATCTGACCCGTGTCATTACTGAAAAACGGAGTTTTCGTAGGCATTTCGGCGATATCCCAGTACGCTCTTATTGCTGAGTCATCGGGCGACTGTCGCGGCGGATCGGCGGGAGGCGCGTTTTGTCATATCTCGTGACGGCTCCAGAGCAGCTGCAGTCTGCGGCCGACGGTTTGGCAGGCATCCGCACGTTGCTGTCCGGGTCCGCCGCGTCGGCCGCGGCGCCCACGACGGCCGTGGCCGCCGCCGCTCAGGACGAGGTATCGGCTTTGGTTGCAACGTTATTCAGCGATTTCGGCCAGGAATTTCAAGTCATCAACGCCCAAGCCAACGTGTTTCACGAGGAGTTCGTCGGCCTGATCTACGCGGGCGCGGGCGCCTACCTCGGCACCGAGCTGGCCAACGCCGGGGCCGCCGCGGACTTGAACCTGTCGTCGTTACTGGGCGGCAGCGCGAGCCTGAACCTGAACGGTGGACTGGTGACCCTGCCGCCGATCCTGGGCGGTGGCGTGCTGAGCGTGCCGTCGTTCATCACCGGGGGTGTGCTGGATCTGCCACCGATCTTGGGCGGTGCGGAATTGATCGTGCCGCCGATCTCGAGCGTCGGGTCCGCGATCGTCACCGCCGCGAGCCCGATCATCAACGGCGGCGTGGTGACCCTGCCGTCGTTCCTGGGCGGCGGGGACTTGACCGTGCCGTCGATCCTCACCGGCGGCGTGCTCGACCTGCCCGCAAGCCTCGGCGGCGGCGTGCTGGGTTTGCCTTCCATCATCACCGGCGGTCTGCTGACGCTGCCCTCCAGCCTTGGCGGTGGCGTCTTTACGCTTCCCCCGATCAGCACCATCTTGACCCCGATCCTGGACGGCGGCGCGGTGACCCTGCCGCCGAGCCTGGGCGGCGGGCAGTTGAGCATCCCGTCGGTCCTGACCGGTGGGGTGTTGAGCCTGCCGCCGATCGCCGGCGGCGGGGACGTCAGCATCCCATCGATCCTGACCGGGGGCGTGCTGAGCCTGCCCTCGAGCGTCGGCGGCGGGGACGTCGGGATCCCTTCGATCATCACCGGCGGCACGCTGACCCTGCCCTCGAGCCTCGGCGGCGGTCAGCTGACGGTGCCTCCGATCCTCACCGGCAGCTTGCTGGGCCTCCTCGGCGGCTGACCGGAATCCCGAAGGCGCCGTTGATCACTCGGACGGCGCGGGCGTCATCGACCCGATGTAGTACGTCTCGTGACCGGTCGGGTAGCCGCCGCCATTGGTGGCGATGTGAACGTGGTCGTAGTGGTTGAGGGTTTCGTTGCCCAGGTTTGACATCCAGCTCGGCGAGCCGACACCCGGGTAGATCTTCTGGCGCCAGATCACGTGATTGATACCCCAGCGTTTCGCGTTCGCCAGGGCGTAGCCGGCGATTTCGTTACCCAGCTGGATGCCTTCCGGGCTGGCGTGGTTGGGGATCATCACGTCGATCGCCAACCCGTTGGGATGCCACGGCAATGGATCCTCGCGATACCCGTAGATGGTGGTGATCTCCGGGAACAGCACGCTGATGGCGCGCGCCGCCCAAATGGTCTTGACCTGCAACCGCTGCTCGTTCGCGACGCCGGGAGACAAGGGGAACAGGAATTGCTGGGCGGCCGCGGGAGCGCCCGCCGCCAGCTTCTCCACCTCCGCGGGGCTGGCGATCTGCGGCGCCGGACCCGCCGGCGGCGCGGCGGTCGGACCGGGCGCCGCCGCGGCGATCGGCGGCACGGACGGCCCGGCCGCCTGGCCTGCGGCCGGCTTGTCGGCGCAGCACGGCTTGGCGCCTTGGGCGTTGATGGGCTTGGTGCCTTGGGCGTAGATGATGGCGGCCGAGACCACCAGCGAGGCCGCCAACGCCAACCACCGGCTTCGCCCGATGGCTAATACGCCTTTGCGCACGAACAGCAGCCTAGCGCCGTCCGGGATGCCCGTGGCAATCTTTTCCGAAGAATCACGGCACCATCCAGGACAGCACCGAGGCCTGCAGCCCGGACAGGGCGCAAATGAACGCCAGGAATACCAGGCTCCAGACGAACACCCGGCGGAAGATGTCGCCTTCCTTGCCGTGCACGCCGACCGCCGCCGCCCCGATGGCGAGGTTTTGCGGCGAGATCATCTTGCCGAGCACTCCGCCGGAGCTGTTGCCGGCGGCCATCAGCACCGGGGACAGCCCCGCCTTGGTCGCCGCGGTCACCTGCAGCGCGCCGAACAGCGAGTTCGACGAGGTGTCCGACCCAGTCACCGCCACACCAAGCCAGCCCAGGATGGGGGAGAGCAGCGCGAACGCGCCTCCGGCCCCGGCCATCCACGTGCCAAGGGTGATGGTCTGCCCGGACGCGTTCATCACGAATGCCAGTGCCAGCACGGCCATTACGGTGACGATGGCCCATCGCAGCTGCTGCAGCGTCGCCCCGTAGGCCTTGAGCGCGCCGCCCACCGACAGGCGCAGCGCCACCATGGTGAGGACCCCGGCCACCAGCATCTGCGTGCCCGGCGTGGTCAGCAGGTTCAAGGTGAAGTTGGGCAGCGACGACGGGGCGCCCTTGGCCGTATAGAGATGCAGCCCCGGCCAATGCACGATGGTGGTCGCCTTGTCGAGAAGCTTCTTCACCCAAGAGATCTGGCAAATCACGAAGACGGCGATGACGATCGCGTAGGGCGCGTACGCGCGCAGCACCTGCCCGCGCGGGTCGGGATCCGCGACGTGCTCGGCGTAGTCGGGAGCCGGCGCCTCCGCGGCCGCGCCGGCGATGACCGGCGCGCCAACGTGTTTGGGGCGCGACGGCCTGATGCGAACCACCGAGACCACGGCACCCGCGGACAAGAGCGACGCGATCACGTCGGCCAGTGGCACCGACACGAAGTTCGACGTCGCGTACTGACCCAGGCCGAAAACCACGCCGCCCGCAATCGCGGGGATCCAGGTTTCGCGCACGCCGCGCCGGCCGTCGACGATGGCGACCAGCGCGAGGGGGACGAAGACCGCCAGGATCGGGGTTTGGCGCCCGACCATCGCGCCGAGCGTGTCGGTCGGCAACCCGGACGTCTTTGCGAGCGTGATGATGGGCGTGGCCATCGCGCCGAATGCCACCGGCGCCGTGTTCGCGACCAGTGCCAGCACCGCCGCCTTGATCGGTTTGAAGCCCAGCGCGAGCAGCATCACCGAGGTGACGGCCACCGGCGTGCCGAACCCGGCCAGCGCTTCGAGCAACGCGCCGAACGAAAACGCGATGATGATGGCCTGGATCCGGTGATCGTCGCTGACCGTCGCAAAACTGCGGCGCAGCACGTCGAAATGGCCTGTCTCCACCGTCATCTGGTAAACCCAGATCGCGTTGATCACGATCCACAGGATGGGGAAGAACCCGAAGACGGCGCCCTCCGCGCCCGCGAGCGCCGCCTGGCCGACCGGCATCCCGTAGACCGCGACCGCGATCACGAGCGCGACGGCCAGTGACGCAAGCGACGCCATCCAGGCCCGGACCCGCAACACACCGAGCATCACGAACAGCGAAGCCAGCGGCAGCGCCGCCACGAGTGAACTCCAGGCCAGCGAGTGGACGACGGGATCGAGGATCTGCCGATACATGTTGCGCACCTTCCGGACGGATGGCTGTGGAGGGCGTTTCTGGCCGCGAATCGCGTTGCGCTGCAACGGGAATCGGTGGCCTGCCTCCGGCGCGCCACCATGGCGACCGTCGTCGTTGTCGTATCAGTGCTCTATGCAGCACTCTATATCCGCGGACATCGGTCGCGGCGTTCTGATTTCGCGCGGCGAGCTTGTCGCGGCAGCGTTAGCCGTTGAGACTTTCGGCGTTCACCCCGACTTAATCTCGGCATATCCGGCAGGAGGTCGACACCCGCTGGGCATCACCCGCGCACCGTTCCGACGCCATGCGGGCCGATCTTGTCCCGCCCGGCTAGCTGCGGCAGGTGGGCGACTCTCGGATCCGCTATCGCATGCGATATCGGACTCGTGGATCATCGTATGACCGCCGGTCGGTACTGATGTGGCGCAAGTGACCTGAGCTGGAGAGGAGCGTCGTGCTGAACGGAATCGCCCGCCTGGCCATCGCGGCGCCGCGCCGCGTCATGGCGGCGGCGGTTTTCGTCATGGTCTGCACCGCGATCTTCGGCATCCCGGTCAGCAAGACCCTGTTGCCCGGCGGGTGGTTCGACCCCGCCTCCGAATCGTCGCGGGCGTCGGCGTTGCTCTCGCAGAAGTTCGGTCAGGGCGACATGGTCATGCTGATCACCCTGACCTCCGACGGCGGTGCACAGGGTCCCCGTGCCACGGCGGTCGGCACCGATCTCGTTCGGCGGCTGCAGAATTCACCGCACGTGGGCCAGGTGCGATCGGCGTGGACCGTGCCGCCGGCGGCGGCACGCGCCTTCGTCAGCAACGACGGCAAAACCGGCCTGATCGTTGCCGCGATTTCCGGCGGCGAGGCCAACGCCCAGAAGTATGCCGAGCGCCTGTCGGACGAACTTGCCCATGACCGCGACGGTGTCGCGGTGCGGTTCGGCGGGGAAGCAACCGTCACGTGGCAGGTGGACGACCAGACCCGGGAAGACCTGTTGGTCATGGAGTCGCTGGCGCTGCCGCTGAGTTTTGTGGTGCTGGTCTGGATCTTCGGGGGGTTGTTCGCGGCGGCGCTGCCGGTGGCCGTCGGCGGGTTCGCGATCCTCGGTGCGATGGCGTCGCTGCGCATGGTTTCGCTGTTCACCAACGTGTCGATCTTCGCGCTGAACCTGACTGTCGCGATGGGCGCCGCGCTCGCCATCGACTACACGCTGCTGATCCTCAGCCGGTTCCGGGATGAGTTGGCAGAGGGTCAAACTCGCGACGCGGCGCTGATCCGCACGATGGCGACGGCGGGCCGCACGGTGTTGTTCTCGGCGATGACGGTGGCGCTGTCGATGGCCACCATGGCGCTGTTCCCGCAATACTTCCTGAAATCGTTCGCCTACGCGGGGGTCGCGGTGGTCGCGTTCGCGGTGGCCGCCGCGGTCGTGGTCACCCCGGCGGCGATCGTGCTGCTGGGCGAGCGCCTCGATTCCCTGGACGTGCGGCGGTTGGCACGCCGGATCCTGCGGCTGCCCCCCTTCCGGCTGGCCCCGGTCGAACGGCGCATCTGGTATCGGTGGACGCGGTCCGTGACGCGCCACGCGGCGCCGATCGCCATCGCCATCGTCGCGCTGCTGTTGCTGCTCGGCTCACCGTTCCGCGATGTGCGATGGGGCGTCGTCGACGACCGGGTCCTGCCCACCTCGGCTTCCGCGCGCCAGGTCGGCGACCAGTTGCGCACCGGCTTCCCGGGCAGCGGCGTGCCCGACGTCACGGTCGTGCTGCCGAACGCGGCCGAAGTCGGCCCGGCCGACCTCAACGCGTACGCCGCCGCGCTGTCGCGGGTGCCGGACGTCTCGTCGGTGTCGTCGCCGGGCGGCACTTTTGTCGGCGGCAGGCTGGCCGGGCCGCCGTCGGGGTCGGCCGCCATCACCGACGGCGCCGCCTTCATGACCGTGGCCACGACGGCACCGCTGTATTCGGCCGCCTCCAACGCGCAGCTCGACCGGCTGCACGCCGTCCCAACTCCGTCGGGCCGGCCGGTGCTGCTCGCGGGCGCCGCCCAGGGTAACCGCGACACCGTGCACGCGATAACCACGCGCCTGCCGCTGGTGCTCACGATCATCGCCGTGATCACGCTGGTGCTGGTTTTCCTGCTGACCGGAAGCGCGGTGTTGCCGTTCGAGGCTCTGGTGACCAACACGCTGTCGCTGGCCGCGGCCTTCGGCGCGGTGGTGTGGGTGTTTCAGCAGGGGCACCTGGGCGGGCTCGGCACCGCGGCGACCGGCACGATCGGCGTGGACCTGCCGGTGCTGTTGTTCTGCATAGCTTTTGGGCTCTCGATGGATTACGAGGTGTTTCTGATCGCGCGGATCCGGGAGTACTGGCTGGCCTCACACCGGGGCTGGGGCGCCAACGACCGGAGCATCGCGCTCGGCGTGGCGCACACCGGCCGGGTGATCACGGCCGCGGCGCTGATCATGGCGATCTCCTTCGTGGCGTTGATGGCCGCGCAGGTGTCGCTCATGCGGCTGTTCGGATTCGGGCTCACGGTCGCGGTGCTGGTCGACGCGACGCTGGTCCGGATGCTGCTGGTGCCGGCGGTCATGCATTTGCTCGGCCGGGCCAACTGGTGGGCGCCCGGATGGTTGGCCCGGCTGCATGACCGGGTCGGGTTCAGCGAGAGCGCGGAGCGCGGGGCGGACACCGAGAGACCCGACTGGCGGGTGATCGGTCGCCGGGTGCTGTTCGGCGTGCAGAGCCGGCCGGTCTGATCAGACGGCGATAGCCTCGTCGACCGCCGGCTCGGAGAGCGGGCGGCGGCCGGTCAACAGGAGCAGCGCCAGTTCCTGGTCCGCGAAACGCTCGACGAGAAGCGGGATGTACTCCCGCACCGGTCGGCCCTCGAACCGGGCATGAACACCCTTCACGACGGCGGCCACGGTTTGCGCGGGAATGGTCGAATACTTGCTGGTCAACCGATCGGCCACCTGGGCGATGATCGTCTGTTCAGTCAACGCGATCACCGCGCCAGGTTCGCATGCGTTTCACACCGAAGTCAAACTCCGTTAACGGGGCGTCGGGAGCCCCCGCCGTGCGGATAGCTGAGTATTGTGTACTATACCGAGCATGGCGGAAAAACTCCCGGCGAAGCTGGCGGAACACCCCACCGTGAAGAAGGTGAGCGCCCGCCAGAAACGGCGCCCCGGCGTGCTGGACGCCGACTGGCTGCGCGAGCTGTGCCTGGCCGCCGGCGCCGACGACGTCGCGTTCGCCGCCGTGGACAACCCCGATCTGGCCTCGGAGGTCGAGCACGTCCAGGCCGCGTTGCCGGGAACCAGGAGCTACATCTCGCTGGTGGTGAAGATGAACCGCGACAACGTGCGGTCGACGGCGCGCAGCGTCGCGAACCAGGAGTTCCACCGCAGCGGCGAAGTGCTCAACGAAGCGGCCCACCGGATCGTGCGCCGGCTGCAGGACGCCGGTTATCGGGCCCTGAACCCGTCGGCGACGTTCCCGATGGAGATGGACAAATTCCCCGGCCGCATCTGGGTGGTGGCGCACAAGCCCGTCGCGGTGGCCGCCGGCCTCGGCGTTATGGGCATCCACCGCAACGTGATTCACCCGCGGTTCGGCAACTTCATCCTGCTGGGCACGATCCTGGTAGACGCCGCGATCAGCAGCTACGGCGAGCCGCTGGATTACAGCCCGTGCCTCGAGTGCAAGTTGTGCGTGGCGGCGTGCCCGGTCGGCGCGATCGGCAAGGACGGCGATTTCGACTTCGTCTCCTGCTCGGTGCACAACTACCGGGAGTTCATGGGCGGGTTCACCGACTGGGTGCAGACGGTCGCGGACAGCGCCGACGCGGCCGACTTCCGTTCGCGGGTCAGCGATTCGGAGAACGCGTCGATGTGGCAGAGCCTGTCGTTCAAGCCGAACTACAAGGCCGCCTACTGCCTGGCGGTGTGCCCGGCCGGGGAGGAGGTCATCGAGCCCTACCTGGAGAACCGCAAGGGCTTCATGGACTTGGTGCTGAAACCGCTGCAGGACAAAAAGGAGACGTTGTACGTGCTGGCGAACTCGCGGGCGAAGGCGCACGCCGAACGCCGCTATCCACACAAGCCGGTGAAGGTCGTCGACAGCGGTATCCGGGGGCGCTAAGGTTCGGCCGAGCGAACCGCAAGGCGCTCGGCCGCACCATGTTTCGTGGGTCCCGCTCCGATGCGGGCCAGACGTTTCTCTCACCGTGACTTTTATCCGCGGCCCTCGCTTCTTCCCGCTATGGGCGCCGGAGGCGCGGCCGACCATTGCGCCCGTGCCGCGGGGCCGCCGTCGGATCGCGCCCGCGTCCGCGAATCGGCGAAGCCCGCCTCGACCTGTGTCTTTGCGGTCGATGGCACCGACTGGTTGCTGGGCATGTCGATCGCCAACGGCATCGAGTCAACCGATCACGCGCGATCCCGGCGTTACGGTCGGGTTACACCGACCGCTTTGCGTGTGACGTCGTGCAGCGGCGCGGGTGGGGCCGCGTTGCTGTCCACGCGCCGACGGGAGCGCGCGCTGTTACGCTTCCCGTCATGCACGCGGCAGCCCTTGTTTGCTCCCCATTCGTGCTTTGTTGTCGCTGACTCGTAAGCCCGTGCGCGGATTGGGAGTTGGTAAAGACCGGTTGATGTTCTAGCGCCTTCCGCAGCCACGGGACCGACACGCCCGAGTCCCACCCCGGAAGGCCACCAATTGCCCAGCGACATCCGAAGCACACGGCACTGGCGGCGCGCCCGCCAGCTGGCCGCGCTGACCCTTGTGGTCGGCATGGTCACGGCGTGCGGCGGCGGCGCCAGCGACATCGCGGGCGGCACCGGCCCGGCCAACGCGAACACGAAGATCACCCTGGTCGCCTATTCGGTCCCGGAACCGGGCTGGAGCAAGGTGATTCCGGCGTTCAACGCCTCACAGGAGGGTCGGGGCGTGCAGGTGATCACGTCCTACGGCGCCTCCGCCGATCAGTCCCGGGGTGTCGTCGAAGGCAAACCGGCAGACGTCGTGAACTTCTCGGTCGAGCCGGACATCACCCGGTTGGTCAAGGCCGGCAAGGTTTCCGCGGACTGGGACAAGGGTATCGCCAGTGGGATCCCCTTCGGGTCGGTGGTGACACTGGTTGTCCGCAAAGGCAATCCGAAGAACATCCGCGATTGGGACGACCTGTTGCGCCCCGGCATCGAGGTCGTCACGCCCAGCCCGTTGAGTTCGGGGGGTGCCAAATGGAACCTGCTCGCCCCGTATGCCGCCAAAAGCGGCGGCGGCCGGGACACCAACGCCGGCGTCGATTTCATCAGCAAGCTGGTGCACGAGCACGTCAAATTGCGTCCGAGTTCGGGTCGTCTGGCCACGGGTGTCTTCATCGAAGGCAGCGGTGACGTGTTGATCAGCTACGAGAACGAGGCCATCGCCATTGAGCGGCAAGGAAAATCGGTGGAACACGTCAGCCCAGCACAGACCTTCAAGATCGAGAACCCGCTGGCGGTGGTGAGTACCAGTGCGCACCTGGACGCCGCGACCGCGTTCAAGAATTTCCAGTACACCGCCGAGGCGCAGAAGTTATGGGCGCAGGCCGGTTTCCGGCCCGTCGACCCCGCCGTGGCCGACAAGTTCCGCGATCAGTACCCGGTGCCGGTGAAGTTGTGGACGATCGCCGACCTCGGCGGCTGGAGCAAAGTCGACGCGCAGCTGTTCGACAGGAGCGGCGGCAGCATCACCAAGGTCTACCTGCAGGCGACCGGATGACCGCGGCCGTTCTCCCCGACCCGGAAGCGGTCCGGCCGGAACTCGAACCACCTGCCGGTGAGCTGCCGGAGCCCCGCCCCCCGCGTGCTCCCGGGCCGCCCGGCGGGACGTCGCTTCAGGTCGGCGTGGCGACGTTGTGGCTCTCGCTGATCGTGCTGCTGCCACTGGCGGCCATCGCCTGGCAGGCCGTCGGCGGGGGCTGGCAGGCGTTCTGGCTGGCGGTCACGTCTCACGCCGCGCTGGAGTCGTTCAAGGTGACGCTGACGGTTTCGGTCGTGGTCACCATCGTCAACCTGGTGTTCGGGCTGGCGACCGCCTGGGTGCTGGTGCGCGACGACTTCGTCGGCAAAGGAGTTCTCGACGCCATCATCGACCTGCCGTTCGCGCTGCCCACCATCGTCACCAGCCTGGTCATGCTGGCCCTCTACGGCAAGAACAGTCCGATAGGCATTCACTTGCAGCACACCCCGCCGGGCGTGGCGGTGGCGCTGATCTTCGTGACGCTGCCGATGGTGGTGCGGGCCATCCAGCCCGTGCTGCTGGAAATCGACCGCGAAGCCGAGGAGGCGGCCGCTTCCCTGGGTGCGACCGGTCCCAAGGTTTTCACCTCGGTCGTGTTGCCGTCGCTGACCCCGGCCCTGTTATCCGGTGCCGGCCTGGCGTTTTCGCGTTGCATCGGCGAGTTCGGTTCGGTGGTGACGATCGGCGGGCAGGTGCCGGGCAAGACCGAGGTGTCGTCGCAGTGGATCCGCGCCCTGATCGAGAACGACGACCGCACCGGTGCCGCCGCGATATCCATTGTCTTGCTTTCGATCTCGTTCACCGTGCTGCTGCTCTTGCGCATCGTGGGCGGCCGCAGGGCCAAACGCGAGGAGAAGGCCGCATGAGCTCGGGGCGCTACGCGCTCCGCTCAGTGGTGCTCGCCTACCTTGGTGTGGTGCTGGTCGCTCCGGTGGTCATCATCTTGTGGCGCACCTTCCGGCCCGGCCTCGCGCAGTTCTACACGTGGATCAGCACGCCGGCGGCCATCTCGGCCCTGGATCTGTCGCTGCTGGTGGTGGCCATCGTGGTGCCGCTCAACGTCATATTCGGCGTGTTGGTCTCACTCCTGTTGGCGCGCAGCAGATTCCGCGGCCGGGGTGTGCTGCAGACGGTCGTGGACCTGCCGTTCGCGGTCTCGCCGATTATCGTGGGCGTCGCGTTGATCGTGCTGTGGGGGTCTGCGGGCGCGCTGGGTTTCGTCGAGAAGGACCTCGGCATTCCGGTGATATTCAGTACCCCCGGCATAGTGCTGGCCAGCATCTTCGTCACCCTGCCGTTCGTGGTGCGCGAGGTCCAACCGGTGCTCCAGGAAGTGGGGACCGAGCAGGAGCAGGCGGCCGCGACGCTGGGTTCGGGTTGGTGGCAGACGTTTTGGCGGATCACGCTGCCGTCCATCCGGTGGGGATTGACCTACGGGATCCTGTTGACCACCGCGCGCACCCTCGGCGAGTTCGGCGGGGTCATCATGGTGTCGTCCAACCTGCCGGGGGAATCGCAGACGCTCACGCTGCTGGTGAACGATCGCTACAACCGCGGCGCCGAATACGGCGCCTACGCGCTGTCGACGCTGATGATGGGCGTCGCGGTCGCGTTTCTGATCGTCAAGGCCATTCTGCTCATCCGCCGGGCGCGAGCCCGGGCCCAGGCATGACAAGGAGACAACAACGATGACCGAAACCGGGGGCGACCCGACCGCCTACGCGATCACGGTGCGTGACGCCTACAAGCGCTACGGCGATTTCGTGGCGTTGGATCATGTGGACTTCGTGGTGCCGAAGGGGTCGTTGACGGCGTTGTTGGGGCCCAGTGGTTCGGGCAAGTCGACGTTGTTGCGGGCCATCGCGGGGCTGGATCAGCCCGACTCCGGCACGGTGACGATCGACGGCCGGGATGTCACGGGGGTGCCGCCGCAGCGGCGCGGGATCGGGTTCGTGTTCCAGCATTACGCGGCGTTCAAGCACCTGACGGTGCGCGACAACGTGGCCTATGGGCTCAAGATCCGCAAGCGTCCGAAAGCCGAGATCAAGAAGAAGGTGGACAACCTGCTGGAGGTGGTGGGGCTCAGCGGTTTTCAGACCCGCTATCCCAACCAGCTCTCCGGTGGTCAGCGCCAGCGCATGGCGTTGGCCCGCGCGCTGGCGGTCGACCCCCAGGTGTTGTTGCTCGACGAGCCGTTCGGGGCGCTGGATGCCAAGGTGCGCGAGGATTTGCGGGCGTGGTTGCGCCGGCTGCACGACGAGGTGCACGTGACCACGGTGTTGGTGACCCACGATCAGCAGGAGGCGCTGGACGTGGCCGATCGGATCGCGGTGCTCAACAAGGGCCGCGTCGAGCAGGTCGGGTCGCCCACCGAGGTCTACGACTCCCCGGCGAACACATTCGTGATGTCGTTCCTGGGCGCGGTGTCCGTGCTCAACGGCGCCCTGGTGCGCCCGCACGACATTCGGGTGGGCCGCAATCCCGAGATGGCGGTGGCCGGCGGCGACGGCACGGCGGAGTCGATCGGGGTGGTGCGGGCCACCGTCGATCGGGTGGTGGCGCTGGGCTTCGAGGTGCGGGTGGAACTGACCGCTGAGGCCACCGGGGGCCCGTTCACCGCCCAAATCACCCGCGGCGACGCCGAGGCCCTGGCCCTGCGCGACGGCGACACCGTCTACGTGCGCGCCACCCGCGTGCCGCCCATCGCCAGCGAGGTGACGGAGGACCAGGCGGGAGTCGGCTCGGCCTGACGAGCGCGCCTGCTTTACCCGGTGGTCGTCCGGTACTGCGGGCAGTACGCGGACGACGACAGCCCCAGGAAGAAGCCGGCCTGCCTGGCCGAGAGATTCGCGTCCTTCATCAGCTTCATCACCAGCAGCGGCCGCGTCGTGCCCTGGTCGAGTAACGCACACATGTTCCTGCCCATCCCGATGGCGACGCCGTTATCGGAAATCGGGATTCCCTGGCTCGCAAGGGCGGCGATGAACGCGTCATCGTTTTGATCGGCCAATGCCGGCGCGGCGAAGAGCGGCGCCGCGGCGGAAAGCAGGACCGCCACTAACGTCGACCACTTTCCAGAACCCATGTTCGGATGGGCCACTGTTCCTCTTAGTGCGGGCGAATGTGCTTCGGTTCAAAAATAACCGTTAAGGCAAGAACAACCCTCACATCATCGGCGGGAACGGCACCATCCAGTTCATCGAGTTGTCGGTCTTGCCCCGGTACTGCGGGCAGTAGGCAGCCACCGAAAGGCCGACGAAGTAGCCGGCCTGCTTCGGCGAAAGCGGGGTGTCCTTCACGATCCCCATCGCCACCGCGGTTGACGCCTCGCCCTTGTCGAATCCGGCGCACACCGTATGTCCCATCGAGACCGCGGTGCCGCGGTCGGACATCGATATCCCGTTTTTCGCGAGGGCCGCGACGAACGCATCGTCAATCGGCTCCGCCGATGCCGGCGCCGCACCCAGCAGCGCGGCCGCGGACAACAGGACCCCGCAGGCGATGGACCACTTCGCTGCACCCGCGTGCGTCCGGGTCATGGCCTCCCCCTAAACGGGTGAATCGGCTTCGAGTCAAGAACGACTTGGTTGAACGGTAACCGAAATCTAGACATTCCTCTCGTCGAGCGGCCGCAAGAATTCCGCAAGAACTTCGCGACGAAGCGGCAAGCGCCGTGCAGCAACGTATGCGTTGCCGGTCACGCGACCGGCCCGCAAGGAAACTTCGCAAGAAAAGTGTCCGACCGCGGGGGAGCGGTGGCTCTTAGGAATGCGAGCGGCCGACCGGTCGCTGCGGTCCCGATCTTGGGACCGGTAGCGGCGCCGGACGGGTCAACTTGCACACAACTACAGACCACCGACCAGAGAGGAAACCCCGGTGAGCACCGACCTCGACAACGCGCCGACACAGCGCATGCGCGGCATCAGCACGCTGACCCCGGTGAGCGAGCCGCGCATCGCCCACCGTGGCTGCTACGCGTCGGGATCGCGCGCCCTCGCGGTGACCGAGACGTCCACGCTTCCCCGGATCAAGGCCGTCGTCCCCGCCGTGACCCCGTTGCCCGCCAAGGCGGCGCGGAAATGGCAGGGCCTCTACGCGCTCAAGCCGTGGTACACGCGCCGGCTGACGCCGATCGTGAACGTGGCGGTGCGGCGGAACATCTCGCCGGACGTCTTCACCGTCGCCGGGGTGCTGGCGGCGGGCGTGGCCGGAGCGACGGTCGCGCTGGGCTGGTGGCCCCTGACGGCGCTCTTCCTGGCGCTGCGGCTGGCCGGAGCCAACCTCGACGGCGCGGTCGCCCGTGCCCGCGGCGTCAGCCGGCCGTGGGGATTCGTCGTCAACGAGATCGGCGACCGCGCCTCGGACCTGTTGACCTTCGCGGGACTGGCGGTGTGGGCGGCGCGGCAGCGCGGCCCCGGGCTGCATTGGCTGTCCTGGCCGGTGCTCATGGTGCTGGTCGCCGCGCTGGCCGCGACGCTGCCCACCTTCGCCTCGCTGGCCGGAGCCGCCGCCGGCGCACCCCGGCGCAACGGGGGCCCGCTCGGAAAGACCGAGCGCTGCCTCTTCGTTTTCTTGGCGACCGCCTTCCCGGTCATCCTGCCGGTGGTGGCGACGCAGCTGGTGAACGGCTCGCTGATCACCACGCTGCTGCGGCTGCGGGCCGCCCACCGCGAGCTGGCGGCGAAGCGTCAGGACGGCCCCGCCGTGCAGGGCACGCAGGAATTGGCGGTGCTGGCGTCATGACCGCGACCAGGATCAGCAGCGTGCTGCGGCACCGGCTGTGGCGGGCGGTGTGCGCCGTGTCCGGTGGACTGACCGTGACCGGCCGCTGGCCGGTGCGGGGTGGCTGCGTGGTGGTGGCCAACCACTCCTCGCACGCCGACACCGCCGTGCTGCTGGCGGCGCTGCCCGCCGGCGCCCAGCCGGTGTTCGCCGCGGCGGCCGACTACTGGTTCGACGTGCCGGTGCGCCGCTTCGTGGCGTCCTCGTTGATCGGGATCCTGCCGGTGCGGCGGTCCGGCAAGGACACCTACGCCCAGCTGCTGGCCGCGGCCCGCCCGGCGCTCGAGGCCGGACGCACCGTCGTCATCTACCCCGAGGGCACCCGGTCGACGGACGGCGACATTGCCGAATTCCGTTCCGGCGCGGTCCGGTTGGCACGCGACTGCGGCGTGCCGATCGTCCCGGTCGCGGTGCTGGGCACCGCCGAGGTGCTGCCCAAGGGCGCGAGCTTCATCTCCCACGCGCCGATGCAGGTGCGCATCGGCGAACCCGTCGACCCGGCCGTGACGTCCGCGCCGCAGCTGCGCGAGCAGGTCATGGCCCTGCGGGGAGACGCCCCGGAGCCGCAGCTCGTCGAGCTGGCGCACGCCGCCTGAATCGCCGCGCCGAGCGTGCATTCAGCGTGAATTTTTCGAATATTTCTCGCAGTGAATGCACGTTCGGTGCGCGGCCGCACGCCGCCTCAACGGCGGCTGATCAACCGAGCAGATAGGCCAGCGGGAGGACCAGCAACAGCGAGTCGATCCGGTCGAGCAGGCCGCCGAAGCCCGGGAGCCAGGTGCCCGCATCCTTGACCTGGGCCTGGCGCTTCACCATGGATTCGACGAGATCGCCGAGCACGCCGCCGAAGGCCACCGCCACCAGCAGGCCGAGGGTCATCGTGCCCAGCAACGTCAGCACCAGAAACGCCCCGATGATCGCACCGACCAGCCCGCCGACCGTCTTGTTGGGGCTCAACGGGGACAACGGCTTTCGCGCCCACCCGAAGAAGCGCAGCCCCTTTCCGCCGCACCAGGCCGCGACGTCGGTGGCCGCGGCCGCGAAGCACACCAGGTACGCGTCGGACCACAACGTCACCAGGTGCGCCAGGGACCAGCAGATCCACACCGAACCGAACGCGGTGAAAGTGGTTCGCCTGCCGCCATTTTCGACGTCGCCGCTGAACACCGAGGGCAGCGCGCACGCCAGCACGATGATCGGCGCCAGGCGCAGCAGCGGCGGATGCAGCCACGCCGCAAGCGGATACAACACGGCAAGCGCCAACAGCAGATACGTGTCGGCCTTGCCGAGTTTCACCAGGCGCGCGTACTCGAACACCGCGACCACGGCCAGCGCGGCCGCCAGGGTCGCGGTGGTGCCCCGGCCTATCCAGATGGGGATGCCCACCACCGGCGCGATCATCACCCACGTGGTCCACCGCCGGATCAGCTCACGCCGGCGCGACGCGAGCACGACGACGCCGGCGACCACCAGGATCACGACGGTGACCCACAGGAAGAACACCGATCGCGCGTACAGGTGCACGTGCAGCGGACCCACGTCGAAGTTCAGCGGCAATCGCCGATCCAGATGCAGGATCCGCAGGTAGTAGTCGACCAGCATCAGCGTGGCCCGTCCACATCAGCCTCCCAGCAAACTGTGGTCCAGGAAACGATAAGCGGTCCTGGCCGATCCCGGAAATGAAATCGTGTCATCGGGACCGGCGTCGGCTACCTGTCACACGGCCGCGCTGGCCCCCTCCGATCGGCTCGCGGTAGGGTGAAACGAGTGTGTGGACTCACCGGTGAGGTTCGACTCGATGGACGGGTTCCCGACGTAGCGGCGGTGTCAGCAATGGCTGCCGTCCTGGCGCCCAGGGGGCCGGACGCGGCGGGGACCTGGTCACAAGGCCGGGTCGCCCTCGGCCATCGGCGCCTCAAGATCATCGATCTGACCGAAGCGGGCGCCCAGCCGATGGTCGATTCGGAGCTGGGCCTGGCGGTCGCCTGGAACGGCTGCATCTACAACTACAAGGAGCTCCGGCGCGAGCTGAGCGACCACGGCTACCGGTTTTTCTCGCACAGCGACACCGAGGTGCTGCTCAAGGCCTACCACCGCTGGGGCGACGATTTCGTCAGCCACCTGTACGGGATGTTCGCCTTCGTCATCGTCGAGCGCGACAGCGGTCGGGTGTTGCTCGGCCGGGACCGGCTCGGCATCAAACCGCTGTACCTCACCGAGGACGGTCACCGCGTCCGGTTCGCGTCGACGCTGCCCGCGCTGCTGGCCGGCGGCGGGGTGGACACCCGCATCGATCCTGTTGCGCTGCACCACTACATGACGTTCCACTCCGTGGTGCCGCCGCCGCTGACGATTCTGCGCGGCGTGCGCAAAATCCCGCCCGCGTCGGTGGTCGCCATCGAGCCCGACGGCCGGCGCAGCACCACCACCTACTGGACGCCGGACTTCACCAGGCGCGCCGATCGCTCCGATTGGTCGGAACGCGACTGGGAGGATGCGGTGCTGTCCACGCTGCGGGTCGCGGTCGAGCGCCGGCTGGTCGCCGACGTCCCCGTCGGCTGCCTGCTGTCCGGCGGTGTCGACTCCAGCCTGATCGTCGGTCTGCTCGCCGAGGCGGGCCAGCACGGGCTGTCCACGTTCTCGATCGGCTTCGAGTCGGCGGGCGGCGTCGAGGGCGACGAGTTCCGGTGGTCGGACATCATCGCCCGGCGCTTCGACACCGACCACCACCAGATCCGCATCGGGACCGACCGGATGCTGCCCGCGCTCGACGGCGCGATCGGCGCCATGAGCGAGCCGATGGTCAGCCACGACTGCGTCGCGTTCTACCTGCTGAGCCAAGAAGTCGCGCGCCACGTGAAGGTCGTGCAGTCGGGTCAGGGCGCCGACGAGGTGTTCGCCGGCTACCACTGGTACCCGCCGATGGGTTCCCCGGCGGCGGCGACGCTGGAGGGGGCGGTCGCCGAGTACCGCGGCGCCTTCTTCGATCGCGATTCGGCCGAGCTGGCGGGTCTGCTCGGAACGGGCAACCTCGCGCCGGGCGATCCCAGCCAGCGCTTCGTTTCCGAACACTTCGCTCGCGCGGGCGCCGAAACCGGCATCGACCGTGCCCTGCGGCTGGATACGACCGTGATGCTGGTGGACGACCCGGTGAAACGGGTGGACAACATGACGATGGCCTGGGGGCTGGAGGGCCGGGTTCCATTCCTCGACCACGAGCTGGTCGAGCTCGCGGCGACCTGCCCCCCGGAGCTGAAGATCGCCCACGACGGCAAGGGCGTCCTCAAACAGGCTGCGCGGCGGGTGATCCCATCGGAGGTCATCGACCGGCCTAAGGGGTACTTCCCGGTTCCCGCGCTGACCCACCTCGAAGGGCCCTACCTGGACATGGTTCGCGACGCCCTCTACGCGCCGGTGGCCAAGGAGCGCGGGCTGTTCAACTCCGAAGCGGTCGACGCCCTGCTGGCCGACCCGAACGGCAAGCTCACCCCGTTGCGCGGCAATGAGCTTTGGCAGATCGCCCTCCTGGAGCTGTGGTTGCAGCGGCACGGCGTGACGGGCCCGGCCGCATGACCGCCGTCGACCCCTCCGAGGATCATTCGCACGATCACGCCGAGGATCACACCGAGGCCATCACCATGGGCCTGCACGACGCCTCCCCGCCCGAGCTCGTCGACGCGATGGCCAAGGACGTCGAGCTCGAAATGGGTTGGGGTCGGCTGATTTTCGGTCAGACGTTCGCCGATGCCGAGACCCTGGCCGAGACGCTGCGCCGCGAGGTCGCCGGGCGGCGCGACATCTGCATCTACGCGCGCGAGTCCCACGTCGTGGTCGCCGGGGCGCCGACCGAGCTCTTCATCGACCCCAGCCACACCTATCGGCTGCGCTTCACCGGGCACCCGGACGAGGAGAACCTGGCGCCGTCGCCCGTCGGCCTGACGGTGCGCACGCTGAACCACCCGGACGACGCCGACGCCATGAACCGCGTGTTCGTGCGCTGCGGCATGGTGCCCGCGCCGGTGGAGACGATCTGGGACAACCACCTGCACCAAGAGGCGGTGACGTACCTGCTCGCCGTGCGCGACGACGACGACGCAGTGGTGGGCACGGTGACCGGCGTCGACCACGAGTTGCTGTTCTCCGATCCCGAGGAGGGGTCGAGTCTGTGGACGCTGGCCGTCGATCCCGCCGCGGCGCTTCCGGGGGTGGGTGAGGCGCTGACCCGGGCGGTGGCCGACCACTTCCGGCGCGCGGGCCGGGCCTACATGGATCTGTCGGTCGCGCACGACAATGCCGCGGCCATCGGCCTTTACGAGAAACTCGGCTTCGTCCGCGTTCCGGTGTTGGCGATCAAGCGGAAGAACGCGATCAACGAGCCGCTGTTCACCCCGCCCCCGGAGACGGTCGAGGACCTCAACCCCTACGCGCGGATCATCGCCGACGAGGCGATGCGCCGCGGAATCTGGGTCGAGGTCCTGGACGCCGAGACCGGCGAGATGCGGCTCACGCACGGCGGTCGCAGCGTGATCACCCGGGAATCGCTGTCCGAGTTCACCTCGGCGGTCGCGATGTGCCGTTGCGACGACAAGCGATTGACGCGACGTCTGGTCTCCGAGGCGGGCATCACCGTCCCGCGTGCACGCCTGGCGACCTTCGACGACGGCGACTTCGCGTTCCTGCAGGAGGTCGGCGAGGTCGTCGTCAAACCCACCCGCGGAGAGCAAGGCAAGGGCATCACCGTGGGGGTGGTGGCCGAGAAGGGGCCCGACGAGCTCGCTGCGGCGGTGGCCCGGGCTCGCCAGCACTACCCGGAGGTGCTCATCGAGGAGCGCGTCGACGGCGACGACCTCCGCCTGGTGGTGATCAACGGCCGGGTCGTGGCCGCCGCGCTGCGCAAGCCGCCGGAGATCATCGGAACCGGCGACCACACCGTGCGAGACCTGATCGCGGCCGAGAGCCGCCGGCGTTCCGCTGCCACCGGGGGCGAGTCGAAGATCCCGATCGACGACATCACCGAGGCGACCGTGGCCGAGGCCGGCTGGAAGTTGGACGACGTGCTGCCGCAGGGTAATCGGCTGCGCGTCCGCCGCACCGCCAACCTGCATCAGGGCGGGACGATCCACGATGTCACCGCCGAGGTGAACCCGGAACTGTGTCGCGTCGCGGTGGCAGCGGCCGAGGCGATCGGGATTCCGGTGACGGGCATCGACCTGCTGGTGCCCGACGTGACCGGGGCCGACTACGCGTTCATCGAAGCCAACGAGCGACCGGGGCTCGCCAACCACGAACCCCAGCCCACTGCCGCGGCGTTCATCGACTACCTGTTCCCCGGTCAACCGGGCCAGCCGCCGGCCTGGACTCCCGAGGAGTCACGCGCCGACCGGGATTGAGCTTGCAATAGGCCTCGTTTGGGTAATGCTCTGCTCACGCAGATAGGAGTCACATGAGCGCGGGCGTGCAAACCGGAACCATCACCACCCACATCCCGGCCCGGCTGGACCGGCTGCCCTGGTCACGGTTCCACTGGCGCGTCGTCATCGGGCTCGGCGGCGTCTGGGTTCTCGACGGGCTTGAGGTCACCATGGTCGGCAACGTGTCGTCTCGCCTCACCGAGAAGGGCAGCGGCATCGGCCTCACCCCCGCGCAGATCGGCGTGGCGGCCGCGTTCTACATTGCCGGGGCCTGCCTGGGCGCACTGGTCTTCGGTCACCTGACCGACCGGTTCGGCCGGCGGAACCTGTTCATCCTCACGCTGGTGGTGTATTTGACCGCCACCGTCGCGACCGCATTCGCCTTTGCGCCTTGGTATTTCTTCATCGCCCGCTTCTTCACCGGGTCGGGCATAGGCGGCGAATACGCCGCGATCAATTCGGCGATCGACGAATTGATCCCCGCTCGGGTGCGCGGTCGGGTGGACCTGGTGATCAACGGAACCTACTGGCTGGGCTCGGCCGCCGGGGCGGCTGGGGCGCTGGTCTTGCTCGACACGTCTAACTTCGCGCCGAACATCGGCTGGCGGCTCGCCTTCGGCCTCGGCGCCATCTTCGGCATCTTCGTCCTGCTGGTCCGGCGCAACGTCCCGGAGAGCCCGCGGTGGTTGTTCATCCACGGGCGTGCGCGGGAGGCCGAGCGGGTGGTCGGCGAAATCGAAGAAGAGGTGCGGCAGGGGAGCGACGAAGCCCTGCCCGAACCGGCGGGCCGGCCCCTCAAAGTTCGTCAGCGCGAGGCGATCCCGTTCCGGGAGATCGCGAGGGTGGCGTTCACGCTGTATCCGCGCCGTGCGGTGCTCGGGCTGGCGCTGTTCATCGGGCAGGCGTTCCTCTACAACGGGGTCACGTTCAACCTGGGCACGCTGTTGAGCGGGTTCTACGGGGTGCCGTCCGGCAAGGTGCCGGTGTTCTTCATCCTATGGGCGGTAAGCAATTTCGTCGGACCGCTTGCGTTGGGCCACCTGTTCGACACCGTTGGTCGTAAACCGATGATCGCGGCGACCTACATCGGGTCCGCCGTGGTGGCCGTCGTCCTCGCAATTTTGTTCGTCACGCAGACGGGCGGCGCCTGGACATTCATCGCCGTCCTGGCGGTGGCGTTCTTCCTGGCGTCGGCGGGCGCGAGCGCCGCGTATTTGACGGTGAGCGAGATCTTCCCGATGGAGACGCGGGCGCTGGCGATCGCGTTCTTCTACGCGGTGGGAACGGCGATCGGCGGCATCACCGGCCCGCTGCTGTTCGGCCAGCTGATCAACTCCGGAGAGCGCGGTCAGGTCGTCTGGTCGTTCCTCATCGGCGCGGCGGTGATGGCGGTCGCGGGCCTGATCGAGCTGTGGCTCGGCGTCGCGGCCGAACGGCGTCCGCTCGAGGAGCTGGCGTTGCCCTTGACGGTGGCCGACGCCGAGCGCGAGGAAGAGGACGAAGCGCCTCAGCATTAGCCGGGCCCCGGACGCTTCAGGCGTTGAGGTGAATCGTGGGCTTTGCGTGTGAGCCCTGGGCGGGAAGATTGCCAAGATGGCGCCGTAGGTTCACGCTGAAAACCCTGAATTCACCAGACACTCGGCGCAGAGATTCTCGCCACATGGCGACGTAGGTACGGTCCACGGGATGATTCCCGGGTGATGCGATCGCGGCGCGTGCTCCAGATCCGCCGGATCCGCGCCTGGCTGGCGTTATGCGCGGCGATCACCTTGATCCCGTGGACCGTCTACCTCGCCATGTGGCGAGAATCTCTGCGCCGAGTGTCTGGTGAATTAAGGGTTTTCAGC
>NZ_LZKE01000176.1:0-721 GCF_001672675.1 Mycobacterium sp. E2327 | reverse complement strand
GCGGAACAACTTGGCGCAGCCGGTGAGGTACTTCATGTACCGGTCGTAGACTTTCTCCGACTGGATCGCGATGGCCTTGTCCTTGTTGGCTTCGAGCGCGGCGGCCCATATCTCCAGCGTCCTGGCGTAGTGCAGCTGAAGCGACTGGATCCGGGTCACCTTGAAACCGGCGTCGCCGGCGTGCTCTTCGACCGACGGGATCGTCGGCAGCCATCCGCCGGGGAAGATCTCGGCCAGGATGAACTGGGTGAAGTGAACGACCTCGTGGGTCAACGGGGTGCCCTGGGCCCTGGCCTCTTTGAAGGTCGGGCGCGAGATGGTGTGCAGCAGCATGACCCCGTCGGCCGGCAGCACCCGGTAGGCCATCTTGAAGAAGTGGCCCCACCGTTGCCGGCCGAAGTGCTCGAAGGCGCCGATGGAGACGATCCGGTCGACGGGTTCGTCGAACTTCTCCCACCCCTCCAGCAGCACCTGCGCCGAGCGGTTCGTGTCCAGCCCGTCGAACATCTGCTGGACGTGCTCGGCCTGGTTTTCCGACAGCGTCAGGCCCACGACGTTGACGTCGTACTTCTCGATGGCGCGCCGCAGCGTGGCGCCCCAGCCGCAGCCGATGTCGAGCAGCGTCATTCCGGGTTCGAGGTTCAGTTTTCCCAGCGCCAGGTCGAACTTCGCATTCTGCGCTTCCTCGAGGGTCATATCGTCTCGCTCGAAGTAAGCGCAG
>NZ_LZKE01000175.1:0-43197 GCF_001672675.1 Mycobacterium sp. E2327 | reverse complement strand
ACCGCATCAGCCAGTTCCCACGCCAGGTCGGATTCGGCCCTATCGTCCACGTATTCATTGTCGTTGGCCGGGGCGGTTTCTGCTGAGCGAGCCGGGCGACCTAGAGCGTGACGAAGTCGGCCATCATGGCCATGTCTTCGTGCTCGAGGTTGTGGCAATGCACGAGATACGTTCCGCGATAGTCGGTGAATTGGACGGCGACCTCCACCGCCCCGGACGGCGCGACATCGACGGTGTCTTTCCATCCGCGATCGAAGCGGCCCGGCGGCCTGTTGTTGCGGGATAGCACCTGGAAGTGATTGAGATGCACGTGGATCGGGTGCCGGATGTCTGTGATGAACCGCCAGATTTCGATGTCACCCAGGCGCGGTCTGGCCAGCGGAACCCCCGGCTGGTACGGCTTGTTGTTGATCGTCCACATGCCCGCGCGGCCTTGCCCGAACAGGAAGGTGCGGGTGGACACGGCGCGACCACGCTCTAGCGGGGTATAGCTTTCACCGAGTTTCTCGGGAATCGTCGTTTCGTCCGATCGGTCGGTGCCGACGACGTCGAAGCGCATGATCTCCGAGGTGGACTGGGCGCCAAGCGCGTTGGTGAGTCGCACCCGGGTTCCCGACGGGTAGCGGGAGAAGTCGACGACGAGGTCGAACCGTTCGGCCGGGGCGATGTCGACCGCGTCGTGGTTGATCGGTGCGGCCAGCAGGCCGCCGTCGCTTCCTATTTGGGTGAATGCGGACCCGCCGGGCGGCGGCGGGTCGAGTTGCAGCCGGTACCGGCGCGCGTTGGAGGCATTGAGCACCCGGAATCGGTACCGCGCGGGGTCGGTTTCCAGCACCGGCCACGGCGCCCCGTTGACCAAGACGACGTCACCGAGCACACCGTTCATGTAGGGATGGGCGACGTCGCCGCCCTCCGTGGTCGGGTACTGGAATGAGCCGTCGGCGCCAAATGACCGATCGGTGATCATCAGCGGTATGTCGCGGCGGCCGCGCGGCAGCGGCAGGGCGTCCTCTTCGTCGTCGTGCACGATGTGGAACCCCGCGAGCCCCCGCCAGACGGCCTGACCGGTGTAGCCCATGCGGTGATCGTGATACCAGAGGGTGGCCGCGCGCTGCTGCATCGGATAGACGTAGTCACGTTGCCCGACAACCGAATTGCGTGACATGCCGGACATGCCGGTGTGGCCGGCCGCGGCATCTGGCGCATGCGGCTCGATGAGGTCGAGCGGGTACCCATCGTTGTCCGGCGGGGTGTGGCCGCCATGGAGGTGCACCGCCACCGGTACGGGCAGGGCATTGTGATGGCGGATCACGGTTCGCCGACCCGACCGCGACTCGATCGTCGGCCCGGGAAACGTCCCCCCGTAGGTCCACGCTCGCGTGGTCAGGCCGGGAAGTATCGCCAAGTCAGTAACCTGCTGGGTGATGGTGTAGTAGTCCGTCGTGCCGTCGGTTTCGCTGGGGGCCAGGCGAACCGGTATCGGCAGCGGCGTCTGGTAACGCGGCGGCAGCGGCGTGCGGCTGGACAGCAGCGTGCCCGGCTCGGCCGGCCCCAGCGCCGTCTGCGCCGCCGGCAACGCGGCTCCGACGACGCCGGCGCCCGCGGTGAGCAGCCCCGCGCGCAGCACGGCGCGGCGGTTCATCGTGTCGCCTCGAGGTCCGCGCCGGCGCGCATCGGCAGGGGGATGCGCCAGATCATCATCACCAGTTGGACAATCCCGGCGACCAGCAGCACACCGAGCGGGACGTGTAGGGCGGTGAGGCGCAGTTCGCCGGTTGCGAACTCGGCGACGAGCAGCAGGGTCTGCACGACGCCCGCGAAGAACGGTCCCCGGCGGCCTGTGCTGCGCCAGACCCACGCCAGGATCACGATCTGCACCGCGGAGGTGACGGTGATCGCTCTGGCGTCAAGCGCGTGCAGCCGCAGCGCGTCGTACTGGCCGCCGAGAAAGTTGCCGGCCAAGATCGCCTGCGTCACGGCCCAGGCGACCATCAAGGCGGTGCTGAAGCGCGCCAACAACAATGGCGCACGCGCGGCCTGTTTCATGGTCACAAGACCCCGGGGTGGGCCGCGATCGCGGCGGTCAAGGTGGCACAATTGAGCGCGAGCAGAAACGCGCCGAACATCATCTGACCGGTGATGTCGTGGGCGAGCACATGGGTGTAGACGGCACACACGAAGAACATCACCAACCCTGCCGCGGCCGCGATGCCGATAGCCGGAACCCACAGACCCACAACGAGTCCGACGGTCCCCAGCGTCTTCAACGTGCCGATGGGAAACCTCAACCACGAGACCGGCACGCCCGCGCTCGCCATCCCCGGAAGGATCGGCGCGAAGTGAACCAGTGCCGCGACGCCGGAAAAGCCATCGAAGGCGATCGCGATGAGGGTTATGACGAGATATGTCGTGTGCACGACGCGCTCCTATCGAGCCAGAGGCAGGTTAGTCACGGATTATGATCATCACTATATGTGACAATCATGCGGAGTGCCAGACCCTGCACCGGTCTCGGTGAAGCTCGTCGGAGCGGTTGCAGAACGCGTGTCAGCGCGTCAGGCCCGGGTGGACCCCCGGGATAAGGCCCGCTCCGGCCGCGACCCGCTGCAAAAGTCGCCGCAGCGTGGCGCGTTCCGTCGCGGACAACGGTGCGGCGATCTCGTCTTCCAGCTCACGGCCCTGGTCGTGCAGGGCCGGTAGCAGGCGGCGGGCCTTGGCGGTAAGGGTCACGGCCACCGCCCGTCTGTCGTCGGGATGGGTCAACCGCTTGGCTAGCCCGCGTTGCTCAAGGTTGTCGATGACCATGACCATGGCGTTGCGGTGAATGCCGAGGCGTTCGGACAGCTGGCGCTGCGACTGGCCGTCGGCGGCGGCCAAGGCCAACAGCACCGCGTACGTGCGCGGGTCGGCTCCGATCGGCGCCAGCCGCCGCTGGAAATCGCTGCTGACATGGGCGCCCAACTGCGAGAGCAGAAACGGGATCCGTTCGTCGAGTTCGGTGATGCCGGAGCCCTGTTCAGTCATCGGCTAAGGCTAACACCGGCCGGGATTGTCACGGGTCAGGATAATCAGTACGACACGCCGACTGGCTGCTGGATCGTCTGCGCCGACGCCAGGGCGTCGAGCATGGCGTGCGCAACGTCGGCCCTCGAGATGGCCGAGCCGCGGGCCACGTTGGCGCCCACCACCGTGCGGTAATCGCCGGTGAGGGGCCGGTCGACGAGCCGGGGCGGACGCACGACGGTCCACTCGACGTCGCTGTGCTGCAAGAGGGATTCCATGTCGGCAAGGTCGGCATAGACGTTTCCCAGAACGGTTTTCAGGACAGGAAGCAACACCCAGCGCGTCATCAGACGCTCGCCTTCGGCTGTCGGACCCACCGGCAGTGCGCTGACGGCGACGAATCGCTTTGTCGCGCAGGCGTTCATCGCCGCCAGGATCGCGCGGGTGCTGCTGCTCACGACGGGCCCGTCTTTGCGTCCACGCGGGCCGAGAGCCGACAGCACGGCGTCGCTGCCGCGGATCGCCGGGATGAGGGTGCCGGGATCGTCGAGCGCGGTGACCGTGACGACGTCCAGCGCTGGACGTGTCACGCCCAGCCGGCCGGCATCGCGTACGACGGCGACCACGCCGTAACCCCGTTCCAGCGCTTGCTTTACCAGCTCGCGACCGACGCCGCCGGTCGCTCCGAATACCGTGATCTGCATGAGTCCGCCTTCCGCGATGATTATCACTGCACGTGACAATACAGCAATAAGACGGATTTGACCGGTCGAGTTTTGGACTCCGGATCGAGGAGGTCGAGCAGGGTCGATCGGGCGGCCTAGTGGCCGCGGGCCACCCACTCTTCGTAGTGCACGATCTCGTCGCCGATGGTGGTGCTGTCGCCGTGGCCGGTATGCACGATCGTCTCGCCGGGCAGCGTGCCGAGGCGCTCCGAGATGGACTGCAGGATCGTCGGGAAATCGGAGTACGAGCGGCCGGTGGCGCCGGGGCCGCCGGAGAACAGGGTGTCGCCGCTGAACACGACGCCCAGGTCATGCGAATACCAGCACACCGATCCGGGGGAGTGGCCCGGGGTATGCAGCGCCCGCAACTCCGTGCCTCCCACGCTGAGTGTCTGGCCGTCGGAGATGGAGCGGAAGTCGCTGTCCGGGTGCGTCATTCGCCACAGCACCTCGTCGGCCGGATGCAGCAACACCGGCGCGTCGAGCGTCTCGCCGAGTTCGGGCGCGACCGTCACGTGGTCGTTGTGGCCGTGCGTGCACACCACCGCGACCACGTGGCGGCCGGCCACGGCCTCGACGATCGGCGCCGCATCGTGGGCGGCGTCGAACACCACGACGTTGGAGTTGTCGCCGATCAGCCAGATGTTGTTGTCGACTTCCCAACTGCCGCCGTCCAATTCGAACGTGCCGTGGGTCACCACCCGATCGATGTCCACCATCAGAGCAGCACCACCGATCGCAATATCTTGCCGCCATGCATCTTGTGGAACGCCTCCTCGACGTCGTCGAGCCCGATGCGCTCGGAGACGAACTTGTCCAACGGCAGCCGGCCCTGCAGGTACAGGTCGATCAGGGTGGGGAAGTCGCGCTCGGGCAGGCAGTCGCCGTACCACGACGACTTCAGCGATCCGCCGTGGCTGAAGAAGTCCACCAGCGGCATCTCCAGGCGCATGTCGGGCGTCGGAACACCAACCAGCACAACGGTTCCCGCGAGGTCGCGGGCGTAGAAGGCCTGCTGCCAGGTTTCGGGGCGGCCCACCGCGTCGATCGCCACGTTGACGCCGAAGCCGTCGGTGAGGTCCTGGATCGTCTTCACCACGTCGAACTCGCGGGCGTTGATCGTGTGGGTGGCGCCGAACTTGCGGGCCAGGTCCAGCTTGGTGTTGTCGGTGTCGACGGCGATGATCCGCCGGGCCCCGACCAGTGCCGCCCCGGCGATCGCGGCGTCGCCCACGCCGCCGCAGCCGATCACGGCGACGGTGTCGTCGCGGGTCACCGCCCCCGTGTTGATCGCGGCGCCGATGCCGGCCATCACGCCGCAGCCCAGCAGGCCGGCGACGGCGGGGTCGGCCTGCGGATCGACCTTGGTGCACTGGCCGGAGTGCACCAGCGTCTTGTCGGCGAACGCCCCGATGCCCAGCGCCGGGGTGAGTTCCGTGCCGTCGGTCAGTGTCATCTTCTGGGTGGCGTTGAACGTGTCGAAGCACAGGTGCGGGCGGCCGCGCTTGCAGGCCCGGCACTGCCCGCACACGGCGCGCCAGTTCAGGATCACGAAGTCGCCCGGCTCGACCGCCGTCACGCCCGGCCCCACCGCTTCGACGCGGCCGGCGGCCTCGTGGCCGAGCAGGAACGGATACTCGTCGTTGATGCCGCCTTCGCGGTAGGTCAGGTCGGTGTGGCAGACCCCGCAGGCGATGACGTCGACCACCGCCTCGCCGGGCCCCGGGTCGGGGACGACGATGTCGACCAGCTCGACGGGTTCGCCCTTCTTGCGTGAAATCACTCCGCGCACTGTCTGACTCATAGGCACCAACCTACTGGCGGGCTTTGCGCGTCGTTGCGTCGAGTCTGCGCTGAGATCGCCCACTTGGGTCAAACGCACGCGCTGAGCGCAGACTCGGCGCGACGGGACCCGGTGTAGCGTCTGCAGAACGTGACGGCACCTGAGACAACCTCCGAGACCACAGAGGAATTCGCCGGGCGAATGGTCGCGGCCATTGACGGCGCGAGCCTCACGATCCTGCTGAGCATCGGGCACCAGACCGGCCTGCTGGACACGATGGCCGGGCTCCCGCCGGCCACCAGCGCGCAGATCGCCGAGGCCGCCGGCCTCAACGAACGCTATGTGCGCGAATGGCTGGCCGGCATGACCACCGCGCACGTCGTCGACTACGACCCGGCCGCCGCCACCTACACGCTGCCCGCCCACCGGGCGGCCGCTCTCACCCGCGCGGCCGGGCCCGACAACCTGGCGTTGGTGGCCCTGTTCCTCCCGCAGCTCGGCGAGGTGGAGCAGAAGATCGTCGGCTGCTTCCGCGACGGCGGCGGGCTGCCCTACAGCGAGTTCCCGCGCTTCCACGCGCTGATGGCCGAGCAGAGCGCCGCGGTGTTCGACATCGCGCTCGTCGACGTCGTGCTGCCGTTGGTCGACGGCCTGCCCGACCGCCTGCGCGCCGGGGCCGACGTGGCCGACTTCGGCTGCGGCAGCGGCCACGCGATCAACGTGATGGCACAGGCGTTCCCGGCGAGCCGGTTCACCGGCATCGACTTTTCCAAAGAGGCCATCGCGACGGGAGTCGAGGAGGCGGCCCGGCTCGGCCTGACCAACGCCTTCTTCGAGGCGCACAACCTGACCGACCTGGACAAGACCGAGGCCTACGACGTCATCACCACATTCGACGCCATCCACGATCAGGCACAGCCCGCCCGGGTGCTGGAGAACATCTACCGCGCGCTGCGCCCCGGCGGCGTTTTCCTGATGGCCGACATCAAGGCGTCGAGCCGGCTGGAAGACAACGTTGACGTCCCGATGAGCACCTACCTCTACACGGTCTCGCTGATGCACTGCATGACGGTGTCGCTGGCGCTGGACGGCGTCGGGCTGGGCACCGCCTGGGGGACGCAGCTGGCCACGTCGATGCTCGCCGACGCCGGGTTCGCCGACGTCCGGGTGACCGAGATCGAGGGCGACCCGATCAACAGCTACTACATCGCCAGGAAGTGACCGCCCTCGACGCGCTCGATGACTGGCCGGTGGCCAATGCGGCCGCCGCGGTCGTCGGGCCGGCCGGCGTCCTGGCCAGCCACGGCGACACCGCGCGGGTCTTCGAGCTGGCCTCGGTCACCAAGCCGCTGGTGGCCCGGGCCGCGCAGATCGCCATCGAGGAGGGCGTCGTCGAGCTCGACACCCCCGCCGGCCCGCCCGGCGCCACGGTCCGGCACCTGCTGGCGCACGCGTCGGGCCTGGCGATGCACAACGATCGGGTGCTGGCCAAGCCCGGCACCCGGCGGATGTATTCCAACCAGGGCTTCACCGTGCTGGCCCGAACCCTGGAGGCCGAGTCGGGAATCGAGTTCGGCCGCTACCTGTCCGAGGCGGTGTGCGAGCCGCTCGGCATGGCCACTACCCGGTTGAACGGCGGCGCCGCGGCCGCCGGGTTCGGCGCCACCTCGACCGTCGCCGACCTGGCGGCCTTCGCCCGTGAGCTGCTGCGGCCGGCCGTTGTGTCGCCGCAGCTGCACGCCGAGGCCACGACCGTGCAATTTCCCGGCCTGGACGGGGTGCTGCCCGGCTACGGGGTGCAGCGGCCCAACGACTGGGGCCTGGGTTTCGAGATCCGCGACGGCAAATCGCCGCACTGGACGGGGTCGCGCAACTCGGCGCGGACGTACGGCCATTTCGGCCAATCGGGCGGGTTTATCTGGGTCGATCCCGAGGCCGACCTGGCGCTGGTGGTGCTGACCGACCGCGATTTCGGCGAGTGGGCGTTAGAGCCGTGGCCGGCGATTTCGGATGCGGTCATAATTGACCACTCCGCACACTAGCGCAACAGGGGCATCAGAGGGCACAATAGACACGCAGGACACAAAACTTTATATGCATCCCGCTTGTCCGGGTTCACCAGGTCGTTGGGGAAGACGTCCCTCGTGGAACCGAAGGAGCAGGAGATGCGTGCGTCGAACCAATTTGCCGACGTGACGACGGGTGTGGTGTACGTCCACGCCTCGCCCGCGGCGGTGTGCCCGCACGTCGAGTGGGCGTTGTCGTCAACCCTGCAGTCGAAGGCCAACCTGGTCTGGACGCCGCAGCCGGCGATGCCCGGGCAGCTGCGCGCGGTCACCAACTGGGTCGGGCCGGTGGGCACCGGCGCCCGGTTGGCCAACGCCCTGCGCTCCTGGTCGGTGCTGCGGTTCGAGGTCACCGAGGACCCGAGCCCGGGGGTCGACGGCCAGCGGTTCAGCCACACCCCGCAGCTCGGCCTGTGGAGCGGGTCGATGAGCGCCAACGGCGACGTCATGGTCGGCGAAATGCGGCTTCGGTCGATGATGGCGCAGGGCGCCGACTATCTGGCCGCCGAGCTGGACTCGGTCCTGGGCACGGCGTGGGACGAGGCGCTCGAGGTGTATCGCGACGGCGGCGACGCCGGGGAAGTGACCTGGCTCAGCCGGGGCGTCGGATAGGCCTCGCTGGCCGCGGGATCTCGGGACCATTAGGCGATCCCGAAACTTGATAGCGCATGCGCTATCGGATTCCAGAACCGCCTAATGGTCCCCAGACGCGCGTGGACGGAGCACGTGCGCCGCGGCGGGGACCGCGGAAATCTCGGCGGGCAGCGCGCAGGCGAAGTCGCCGTCGGCGTAGACGTTGATACCGGGGCACTCGACGTGGATGGTCTTGGCGCGCGCCGTGGTCACCTCGTCGAGGTCGACGTGCGTGCCCTTCATGACGGTGGGGAACAGGCGCACCAACTTGGTGCGGGACGCCGAATGCGCCATGGTGATGTCGAGCAGGCCGTCGGTGGGATCGGCGTTGGGACAGATCAGCAGGCCGCCGCCGTAGCTGCGGGTGTTGCCGAACGCCGCCAGCGTGATGTCGGCGTCGATCTCCCGCGTGCCATCGAGCACCATGCGAAAGGGCAAGAGCCGCAACTGCGACAGCTCGGCGAGCATCGCGAGGTAGTAGCGCAGCCGCCCGTGCGGCCAGGTCATCCGGTTGGCGCGGTCGGTCACCAGGGAGTCGAACCCGGTGGCCGCGACGGTGCCGAACCACTTCTCGGTGTCACCCCACCGGATCCGGCCCAGGTCGATGGTCTGCGTGCAGCCGTCGACGACGACGTCCGCGGCGGCCTCGGGATCCTTTGTGGGAATGCCGAATTCGCGGGCGTGGTCGTTGCCGGTGCCGGCCGGGATGATGCCCAGCGGAACGTCGGTGCCCGCCAACACCTGCAGCGCGTTGGAGACGACGCCGTCGCCGCCGGTGACCATCACCGCGTCGGTGCCCCGCTCGAGCTCGGCGGCGACCAGGTGGCGCGCGTCCTCGGCGTCGTCGCCGACGATCTCGGTGACCTGCACGCCCCGCTCGTGCAGCCGGGCGATCGCGACCTGCGCGGCACGGATCGCGGCGCCGTGACCCGAGACGGGATTGGTCAGCGCGGTCACCTTGCCGATCTCGCGCTGAGCGGTCACGGAATCAGCTTGCCGGGGTTGAGGATTCCGGCCGGGTCGAGCGTCGACTTGACCGCGCGCAGGACCTGCACGCCGAGTTCGCCGACCTCGTCGCGCATCCAGGGCCGGTGGTCGGCGCCGACCGAATGATGGTGGGTGATGGTTCCGCTCGCGGCGATGATCGCGTCCGAGGCGGCCTTCTTGGCGGCCCACCACTGCTCGATCGGGTTGCCGCGCTGCCCTGCGACGATCGTGAAGTAGAGCGACGCGCCGGTGGGGTAGACGTGCGAGATGTGGCACATCACCAGCGCGGGTGTGCCGGATTCGGCCAACGCGCTCGTAAGCGCCTCGGTGACAGCGGTTTTCAGCCTCGGCACGTTCGACCAGTCGGTGGCGGTCTCGAGGGTCTCGCAGAGCGCGCCCGCCGACAGCAGCGAGTCGCGCAGGTACGGCGCGGCGAACCGGCCCCGCTCCCAGGCCTGCGCCGGCGCCTCGCCCAGAGACGTGCCGCCGCGGGCCGCCAGCAGCGCGCTGGTCTCGGCGTGCCGGCTCTCGACGTGCTCCTTGGTGCCCTCGAACACGGTGATGCCCAGGCAGCCGCCGGTGACCTGGCTTTCGCCGATCGCCTCGGTGGTGGCGAGGTTGACCCCGGTCTCGACCTCGTCGGAGAGCCGAATCACGGTGGGGCCGGTCGCATTCTGGGTGACGGCGCGCAGCGCGGCGGTCCCGGTCTCGAAATCGGGGAACGACCACGCCTCGTAACGCACGGCCTCGGGGACGCGGTGCACGCGCAGGCGCACCTGGGTGATGACGCCGAACGCCCCCTCCGAGCCGAGCAGCAGCTGGCGCAGGTCGGGACCCGCGGCCGATTCCGGCGCGCGACCCAGCTCCATCGTGCCCACCGGCGTGACCATCCGCAGGCCGCGAACCATGTCGTTGAACCGGCCGTAGCCCGCCGAGTCCTGACCGGAGGACCGCGTCGCGGCGAAGCCGCCGATCGTGGCGTACTCGAAGCTCTGCGGGAAGTGCCCGAGGGAAAATCCGCGTTCGCCGAGCAGGCGTTCGGCGTCCGGGCCGGTGACCCCGGCCCCGAAGACGGCCTGGCCGGACACCTCGTCGAGCTCGATGAGCCGGTCGAAGCGGCGCAGGTCGAGCGACACGACGGCGCCGAACTCGCCGCGGGTCGGGTCGAGACCGCCGACCACGCTGGTGCCGCCGCCGAACGGGACCACGGCGATGCGGTGCTCGGAGCAGTAGCGCAGGATGGCGCCGACGGCGTCGTCATCTCCGGGCAGCAGCACGGCGTCGGGCGCGTCCTGCACCCCGGGATCCTTGCGGCGCAGCAGGTCGAGCGTGGACTTGCCGCCGGCGCGCAGCAGGCGGTCGCGGTCGGCGGTGCGGCAGTGCTCGGCACCGACGATGCCGGCCAGGGCGTCTTTGTCGGCTTGCGACAACGCCGACGGGCGCAGCTTCACCTCGTCGGCGTCGAGGTCGGGTTGGTCCGAATCCTGCAGTCCCACCGCCTGTTTCAGCAGTGAGCGGATGCCCTCGGAGAGCGGCTTCGCGGCGGCGGGATCCCCCCACGCGTTCCATTTCATCGGCGGGAGGAGTTGCTCGGCGTGCGTCATGCGTTACAGTATTACACATGCGTTACAGTATTACACATGCTGTCAATCAGTAACGCACGGCCGGACACCCGCGACCGGATCCTGTCGGCCGCGGCCAGCTGCGTCGTGGACTTCGGGGTGGACCGGGTGACCCTGGCGGAGATCGCCCGGCGGGCCGGTGTCAGCCGGCCGACGGTGTACCGGCGCTGGCCGGACACCAAGTCGATCGTCGCGGCGCTGCTGACCCAGCGCATCGTCGGCGTGATGCGCGACGCGCCGCTGCAGGGCGACGACCGGGAATCGCTTGTGCGACAGATCGTTACGGTCGCCGACCTGCTGCGTCACGACGAGCTGGTGATGTCGGTGATGCATTCGGAGCTGGCGCCGATCTACATCACCGAGCGCCTCGGCGCGAGCCAGCAGATGCTGATCGACGCCCTGGCCGAGCGGCTGCGCGCGGCCCAGCGGCACGGCAGCGTCCGCGCCGGCGACCCGCTGCAGATGGCCACGATGGTGTTGCTCATCGCCCAGTCGACCATCCAGTCCGAGCGGATCGTCCGCCCGATCCTCGACGCCGACGCGCTGGCCGCCGAACTCGCCTACTCGCTGAACGGATACCTGTCGTGACCGCCTTGAACGCGGCGCGCCGCACGGCCGACCTGACGGCGCTGGCCGACGGCGAGCCGCTGGACGTCGTCGTGATCGGCGGCGGCATCACCGGGGTGGGGATCGCGTTGGACGCCGCGTCGCGGGGCCTGCGGGTGGCGCTGGTGGAAAAGCACGACCTGGCGTTCGGCACCAGCCGCTGGAGCTCCAAGCTGGTGCACGGCGGCCTGCGCTACCTGGCGACCGGCAACGTCGGCATCGCCCGGCGCAGCGCCATCGAGCGCGGAATCCTGATGACGCGCAACGCCCCCCATCTCGTCCACGCGATGCCGCAGCTGGTGCCCTTGTTGCCGTCGCTCAGTCACGCCAAGCGGGCCCTGGTCCGCGCCGGGTTCCTGGCCGGCGACGCGCTGCGGGCGCTGGCGGGGACGCCGTCGTCGGTGCTGCCGCGGTCGCGGCGCGTCTCGGCGCAGCGTGCCCTGGAGATGGCGCCCACGGTTCGGCGCGACGGCCTGGACGGCGGCTTTCTGGCCTACGACGGGCAGCTGATCGACGACGCCCGGCTGGTCACCGCGGTCGCGCGGACCGCTGCGCAGCACGGCGCGCGCATCCTGACCTACGTCGCGGCCTCCGAGGCGTCGGGCACCTCGGTGCGGCTGACCGATCAGCGCACGGGGCAGTCGTTCGACGTGTCCGCCCGCGCGGTCATCAACGCGGCCGGGGTGTGGGCGGGGGAGATCGACGGCTCGTTGCGGCTGCGGCCCAGCCGGGGGACGCACCTCGTTTTCGACGCGAGTGCGTTCGGGAATCCGACTGCGGCGCTTACCATTCCGATTCCCGGTGAGCTCAATCGCTTCGTGTTCGCCATGCCCGAGCAACTGGGCCGGGTGTATCTGGGCCTGACCGATGAGGCCGCGCCCGGCCCGATTCCCGACGTGCCGGAGCCGTCCGAGCAGGAGATCGCGTTCCTGCTGGACACCGTGAACACCGCGCTGGGCAGCGAGCTCGGCACCGCCGACGTGATCGGCGCCTACGCGGGTCTGCGGCCGCTGATCGACACCGGCGAGGGCCGCACCGCCGACGTGTCGCGCGAGCACGCCGTCGTCGAGGCCCCGTCGGGAGCCATCAGCGTGATCGGCGGCAAGCTGACCGAATACCGCTACATGGCGGAGGACGTCCTGGACTTCGCCGTCGGCCGGCGGGGGTTGCGCGCGGGCGACTGCCGGACCCGCAACCTGCCACTGATCGGGGCGCCGGGCAATCCCGGGCCGGGCGCGGGTTCGAGCGCGGGACTCCCGGCGTCGCTGGTGGCGCGCTACGGCGCCGAGGCGCCCCACGTCATCGCTCAGGCGACCTGCGACCGGCCGACCGAGCCCGTCGCCGAGGGCATCGACGTGACCCGCGCGGAGTTCGAGTACGCCGTCACCCACGAGTGCGCGCTGGACGTCGACGACATTCTCGACCGGCGAACCCGGATCGGTCTGGTTGCGCGCGATCGCGAGCGCGTCGTGTCGGTGGCCAAGGAATTCGTGACGAACTTCGGCTGAGGATATCATCGAACGGAACTAGCCCGTATCGTTAGGAGCATATGAAGCGGGAAAGCGACCAGGCAAGCACGTCGAGCCGGACCCGCAGTCCGGGACGCCTCGATCGCTCGCTGGACGCGGCCATCCTCGACGCGACCCTGGCGGGCGTCGCCGAAGTCGGCTATGACCGGTTGAGCATGGACGACATCGCGTCGCGCGCCGGCGTCGGGAAGGCGGCGATCTACCGCCGCTGGCCGTCGAAGGAGGTGGTCGTCGCCGACGCGATCGCGCACTGGAGGCGGCGGCTGGGGCCCATCGAACCGCCCAACACCGGCAGCCTTCGTGGTGACATCGACGCGCTGGTTGCGGCCACTCCAGACTTGAATGATGCTGACACGCACATGATTCGGGTGGTCGTCGGCGTGGCGACGGCGGCTATGCACAACCCCGTCCTGGCGGCCGCTCTGGACGACCTGGTGCTGTCCACCCCGCGACAGGTTGTCCGCGCGGTGCTCGACCATGCGGTGGCCCGCGGGGAAATCCCGGCCGACCGCGACCTCAGCCTGATCCCCGACGTCGCGCTGGGCCTCAACGTGTTGCGGGTGATCACCGGGCGTCCGATCGACCGGGTCTACGTGCGGCGCATGCTCGAAGACGTGATCTTGCCGATGGCCGGGGAACCGGCGCCGTAGTTGTTGCGTATCCCGCCGCGCCGTGCCACATTGGAGGCTAAGCGGAACTAGTCAGTTCCGTATAGATGGGAGGCGGCGATGAACGTCAAACACGTCCCGGTGTTGATCGTCGGCGCGGGAGCCGCCGGCCTGGCCACCTCTGCGTTGCTCGCCAAACACGGTGTTCGCTCGCTGGTGGTCGAAAGGCGCGGTGAGGTGTTCATCTACCCGAAGGCGCGCAACCTGAGCTTCCGCAGCTTGGAGATCCTGCGCGGGCTTGGATTGGCCGACGAGGTCCATGCGATCGCCCATGGCGTTTCCGACATGGTGAGCAAGCCGACGCTCAACAGTGCCGAACAGCGTCAGGCGCTCGACGTCAACGCGATCTTCGCGCCGTTCAAGGATCTGAGCCCGGAGCCCGGCGGCCAGTACTGCCCGCAGAGCGCCTTCGAACCGATCCTGCTTACCCTCATCCGCCGGCACGGTAGCGAGGCGCGCTACAACACGGAGTTGGACTCGTTCGAACAGGACGAAAGCGGCGTCATCGCGGTCATCCGCGATCGCGAGTCGGGCGCGACCGAGGCGGTACGCGCCGACTATCTCGTCGCCGCCGACGGTGTGCACAGCCCGATCCGCGACGCGCTGGGCGTGACGACCTCCGGCTACGGGGCACTGCCGATCTATGTCGTGTTCGTCTACTTCCGGGCGCCGTGGCGAAAATTCGTCGGCGACCTCGGCGCGGGCGACGGCATCCAGGTTAAGAACCCGGACGTGGAGGGCATCTTTCTGCCGGTGCGCGACGACTTCGGCATGTTCATCAACACGTACTTTCCCGCCCGCGGCGAATCCGCCGAACAGTTCACCGCGCAGCGGTGCCGCGAGATGCTGACGAAGGCGATCGGCGAGCCGATCGACGTGGAAGTCATCGACGTCGCACCCTGGCAGCCGTACGAGCGAGTCGCCGACCAATTCCGCTGCGGCCGAGTGTTTCTCGTCGGCGACTCGGCGCACACCATGCCGCCGTTCAAGGCCGGCGGAGCCAACACCGCTATCCAGAGCGCGCACAACCTGGCCTGGAAGCTGGCCAGCGTCTTGAACGGGACCGCCGGCACGGCGTTGTTGGACACCTACCATGCCGAGCGGCACCCGGTCGGGCGCTTCAACGCGCGCCAGTCGCTCACCGGGCCGTCGCTGGCCTTCCTGCGGTTGGACGACGACCGCCCGCTATTGCCGCCGGACGAAGAGGCGCCCATGTTCGCGCTGCTGATCGGATACCGATACCGTTCTGCCGCAGTGGTTTCCGACGATCCCGTTCCGCCGGATGCCGACGCCGTGTCGCTGGTGGACGAATTGCGCGGGCAGCCCGGCACCCGCGTCCCGCACGCCTGGGTCGTCGACGGCGGAAAGCGGGTCTCGACCCTCGACCTGCTCGGGCCCGGTTTCACGCTGCTCACCGGAGACGACGACGCCGCGTGGTCGGACGCCGCGGCCTGCGCGTCCAAGGCCGCCGGCGTCCCAATCACCGTGCGGCGCATCGGGACCGCGGTTGACGTCGACCGCTCGTGGTCCGCCGCGACGGGACTCGCGCCCGACGGGGCGTTGTTGGTGCGACCAGACGACTTCGTCGCCTGGCGCGCCGACGAGGTCCCGCGCTCACCGGGTGACGAGCTCGGTCGGGTGCTGTGCCGCATCCTCGGCCGCGCGCCATGACCGACCCGCCGCGTTCCGAAACGGTGGCGTGCCTGGGGTCGAGCACCACCGCGTCGAGGGAAACCTACAAATGGATCGACGAGCTGGAAAAGCGGCCCCGCAACAACCGGTTTCGCTTCGTCAACCTCGGTGTCGGCGGGGATCTGTCGGCCAACGCCGTCCGGCGCCTCGACCGGGTGATCGCGCGCCGGCCGGACCGGGTCATCGTGCTGATCGGCAGCAACGACATCATGGCGAGCGTCTTTCCCAACTTCCGGCGATTTGTTCGCGTGTGGAAGGGGCTTCGCGAAGAACAGTCGCCGGCGCGGTTCGAGGAGAACCTGGCCGTCATCGTGCGCCGGCTGCAACGGGAGACCAACGCCAGGGTCGCGCTGAGTTCCCTTGCCCCGGTGGGGGAAGCGCCCGGCTCACGCCATCCGGTGCAGGCGCGGCTCAACGACCTGTTCGCCATGTACAACGGCATCATCCGCGAAGCGGCCGCGCGGGAGTCCACGGACTACATTCCGTTCTACGAAGCATTCCAGGAGCGCCTCACGGCGGAGGCGACGACCAAACCGTTCACCCGGTTCTCCTTCGCGGCGCTCTACCGTGACTACCTGTGGCGAGAAATGGTGCTACGCCAAAGCTTTGACGAGATCGCGCGGCGCAACGGCTGGCAGTTCCACATCGACGGCATTCATCTCAACACCAACGGCGGGCGCATCCTCACCGAGGCAGTTCAGCGGTTCCTGGACTCCTGAGTTACCCCGCGAGCAGACGCAGAATCGCACTGCGCGACGGTCTTTTATGCGATTCTGCGTCTGCTCGCCATAATTAGCCGGCTTTGCGTGCACGGTCCAAATGGGTGGCGATTCGCATGGCAAGTCGCTCGGGCTCGCGTCTTACATCGTGGACGACGATAGGAATGATCGTCCATCCGAGTTCCTGGATGATGCCGGATCTTGTTTTGTCTCGGAGCATCTCGCTGCGTCCCGCATGCCACTCGATGCTTTCATATTCAGCCGCTAGGCGCATCTCCGGCCATGCAAAATCGACTCGCCACAATTCACCGTCGCGACCATAAATTGGATATTGAAGTTCTGGAAGGGGGAGCCCGTGGTCGATCATTACGAGTCGAGCCTCGCTTTCCATCGCGGATTCCGCACGTCCGTCGGCGAAGGGAAGAAGTCCCCGCACGGCCACTATCCCGCGACGGCCCCGCTGCTCGGTGACCGCACGTACGAGTTCTGCACGGCTGCAACGCATCGAACGCAATGCGGCGTCAAGTGTTGCGATTGCCCGGGGACGTGGCAACTGCCTCGCGACTTCGACAGCGGTCCAGGCAGGTGTGGTCGCGAGACGGCCTGCTATCCGTTGCAATGGGGCGCCAGTACGTTGGTGAACCATCAGGCCGACCGTGGGACGCATTCGTACGCCAGGATCGAGGATGTGGATTGCGGTCGCGTTTTCCGTGTCGAAGCCGTACAGGGCCGCGGCTGTGTTCATGCAGACAACGGCGTGCTGCCCCATAAACATGTCCAACGCGGTCAGGCGACGTGAAAGATCCGGCTCCTCAGCGGCGTAAACCCCGTACCAGACGCGTTTGAGGCCACCGTTTCGAACTTGGACGTCGAGCTGCTGCCGGGTCATTACCGTCAGCAACTGTGCGGTGGTGGCGAATCCGCCAGCCTGCTGCAGGACTGCGAGCGCTCCAGTATGCACCGCCAGAGCATGCGAGGAGCACGCCGTATTGGCGAGTCACCGCTGGGGATAGAGGGCCGAGCAGACGCAGAATCGCACTGCGCAGCGCGCTTTCGTGCGATTCTGCGTCTGCTCGCGGTAAAGAGGTGAGTTACAGCGGGATGTTCTTGTGGCGTCCGCGGCGCGCCGGCGCCTGGGCCAACGCCTCGGTGAGCTTGCTGCGGGTGTGCGCCGGGTCGATCTTCTCGTCGACCACCCCGATCTCGATGGCGCTGTCGACGCCGCCGGCGATCCGCTCGTGCTCGGCGGCCAATTCGTCGTGCAGCGCTTCGCGTTCGTGGTCGGCCGCGGCGGCCAGCTTCTTCTTGTGCAGGATGCCGACGGCCGCCTTGGCGCCCATCACCGCGACCTCGGCGTCCGGCCAGGCGAACACCTTGGTCGCGTTCAGCGAGCGGGAGTTCATCGCGATGTAGGCCCCGCCGTAGGTCTTTCGGGTGACCAGGGTGACCCGGGGCACGGTGGCCTCGCCGAACGCGTGCAGCAACTTGGCGCCGCGGCGCACCACGCCACCCCACTCCTGGTCGACACCCGGCAGGTAACCGGGCACATCGACGACCACGATCAGCGGGATGCCGAACGCGTCGCACAGCCGCACGAAACGTGCCGCCTTCTCGGCGCTTTCGGAGTTCAGGCAGCCGCCGAGCCGCAGCGGGTTGTTGGCCAGCACGCCCACGGTGCGGCCCGACAACCTGCCCAGCCCGACCACCATGGACGGCGCCCAGTTGGCCTGGAACTCGTCGAAAGGTGTGTCGGAGTCGAGGATCGCGGTCACGATCGGATGCACGTCGTAGGCCCGCCGCGCCGACTCGGGCAGCAGCGCGTGGATGTCGGTGTCGCCGGCCTCGGCCTTGCTGCGGTCGAAATGTCCTTGCTGGCAGAACAATCCGACCAGTCGGCGGCCACGCTCGTAGGCGTCGAGCTCGTCGTCGGCGACGATGTGGCACACCCCGGACTTCTTGTGGTGCGTCTCCGGGCCGCCGAGCGACGCCATGTCGACGTCCTCGCCGGTGACGCTGCGCACCACGTCGGGTCCGGTGACGAACACCCGGCTTTCGGGCGCCATCACGACGACGTCCGTCAGCGCCGGTCCGTAGGCGGCGCCGCCGGCGGCGAAGCCGACGACGACCGAAACCTGCGGAATGTAGCCCGACGCGCGGATCATGGCCTCGAACACCAGCCCGACCGCGTGCAGCGCCCGGACCCCCTCGGCCAGCCGGGCGCCGCCGGAGTGCCAGATGCCCACGATCGGGCTCTGTTCCTCGATGGCGGTGTCGTAGGCGTTGACGATGTGCGTGCAGCCCTCGATGCCCATCGCGCCGCCCATCACGGTGCCGTCGGTGCAGAACGCGATGGTGCGCAGACCGTTCACGGTCCCCGCGGCGGCCAGCACGCCCGAGCGGTCACGCTCGTGCAGGAGTTCCACGCTGCCGTCGTCGAAGAAGTTGCTCAGGCGCAGCAACGGGTCTCGGGGGTCGAGCGACTCACCAACCGACGAGGGGGCCATGATTGTCATCGCAGGTCTCCTGATTCCGAGTGTGCCCGGGCTATAGGGCGGGTTTAGTACCGCCCGAAAGCGATCGCCACGTTGTGACCGCCGAATCCGAACGAGTTGTTGATCGCGTACTTGTAGTTGCCCGGCCGCGGCTTGCCCGCCACCACGTCCAAATCGATCTCCGGATCGAGGTTGACGAGGTTCAGTGTCGGCGGGATCACCTGCTCCCGCAACGCGAGCACGGTCAGGATCGACTCCACCGCGCCGACCGCACCCACCGAGTGGCCGAGAGCGGACTTGGGCGCGTACACCGCCGGCTTGTGGCCACGCAGCGCGTTGTTGATGGCGCGGCCCTCGGCCAGGTCACCGACCTGGGTGCCGGTGGCGTGGGCGTTGATGTGGTCGATGTCGCCGGGCGTGAGGTCCGCGAGCTGGATGGCCCGCGTCATCGCGTGTCCGGCGCGCTCGCCGTTGGGATCCGGCGCCACCATGTGGAAGCCGTCCGAGGTGATGCTGGCCCCCATGATCCGGGCCAGGATGTTGGCGCCACGAGCCTTGGCGTTCTCCTCGGTCTCGATCAACATGAGCGCCCCGGCCTCGCCGAACACGAAGCCGTCGCGGTCCTTGTCGAACGGGCGGCACGCACCGGCGGGGTCGTCGTTGTTGGTCGACATCACGATGCGCATCTGGGCGAACCCGGCGATGGGCACCGCCTCGATCCTGGTCTCCACCCCACCGCAGATCGCGGCGTCGGCCTCACCGAGCACGATCTGTTGCCACGCGCGCGCGATGCCCTCCGAGCCGGACGCGCACGCCGAGATCGGCGTCATCACACCGGCTTTGGCGTGCCGTTCCAGTCCCACCGCCGCGGCGGCGCCGTTGGGCATGTACTTCTGCACCGCCAGCGGCGAGACCGCCTTCATGCCGCGAGCGCGCATCTCGTCGTAGCTGAAGACGAGCTCTTCGGCCGAGCCCAGCCCGGTGCCGATGGACACCGCCAACCGGTCGGTGTCGAGCTCCGGGTTGCCGGCGTTCTCCCACAGCCGCCTGCTCAGGACGGTGGACATCTTCTGCAGGTACCCCATCCGGCGCAGCTCGACGCGCGTGAGCTGACTGTCGAATTCCTCCAACAGGTGCCCGCCGATGCGGACCGGCAGGTCGAACTCCTCGACGAACGGGTCATCGAGGGTGCGGATGCCGCTTTGGCCGTCCAACAACAGCTTCCACGTGTTCTCCGCGTCTGTCGCGAGTGCGGTCGTCATGGCAACGCCGGTAACCACTACATTGGGGAGCGCTTTCCCCGTAACCAGCTCCGTCATGGCTTTAGCGATCGTTCCTTCCGTGTTGTCCGGCTCCTCCGCGGCCGCCTTCGGCCGCGGGGTCGCCGGACGTCCTGCCTCAGTAGCGCCCGAACGCGAGCGCCACGTTGTGACCACCGAAGCCGAACGAGTTGTTGATCGCGTAACGGAATTCGCCGTAGCGAGGTTCGCCCGCGACCACATCAAGGTCGATCTCGGGATCGGGTGTTTCGTAGTTCAACGTGGGCGGTATGACGCCGTCCCGAAGGGTCAATACCGTCAAAACGGATTCCAGCGCGCCTACCGCGCCGATCGAGTGGCCCAGCGCCGACTTTGGCGCATACACCGCGGCGTGCTCGCAACCGGCGACACGGAGCGCGTTGGCCTCCGCGGCGTCACCGATCGGGGTCGCCGTCCCGTGCGCGTTCACGTGGTCAATGTCCTTGGCGGACAAGCCCGCCAGCTCCAACGACCGCGTCATCGCACGACCGGCACGAACACCGTCCGCGGCGGGCGCCACCATGTGGAAGGCGTCCGAAGTGATACCGGCACCCAACAGCCGGGCCAGCGGCTTGGCACCGCGGGCCTTGGCGTGCTCCTCGGTCTCGATGAGCATGAGCGCACCGGCCTCGCCGAACACGAAGCCGTCACGGTCCTTGTCGAACGGACGCGAGGCCCGCTCGGGCTCGTCGTTGCGAGTCGACATGGCCCGCATCATCGAGAACGCCGCGATGGGCAGCGCCTCGATGGGACCCTCGACGCCGCCCGCCACGGCGACGTCAGCGTCACCCATGACTATTTGACGCCACGCGTGCGCGATTGCTTCCGAGCCCGACGAACACGCCGAGACCGGGGTCATCACGCCGGCGCGAGCACCGAGCTGCAGGCCGACGGTGGCGGCGGCGCCGTTGGGCATGATCATCTGAACCGCGAGCGGCGACACCTTGCGGGGGCCGCCCTCGTTCATCAGGTCATAGCTCTCGACGATCCGCTCGGCGCCACCCAGGCCCGTGCCGACCACGACGGAGAACCGGTCGGGGTCGACATCGGGGCTGCCGGCGCTCTCCCAGAGCTGACCGGACAGCAGCTTGCCCATCCGCTGGACGTAGGACATCCGGCGCATGTCGAGCCTGCCCATGTGGTTATCGACGGGCTCCTTGAGGTGTCCACCGATCTTGACGGGCAGGTCCCACTTGCTGACGAACTCGTCTTCGAGTACGTGGATGCCGCTTTCGCCGGCCAGCAAACCCTTCCACGTGCTCTCGATGTCCGGCGCGATAGACGTCGTCGCCGTGACGGCGGTTACCACAACGCTGGGGTAACCGCCATTAGCAGTGGAAGGCTTGGTCACTTGCTGTCCGCTTCCATCCTCGCCTTGACGTTGGCAACGGCCTCGGGGTTCTCGGACTCGATCTTGGCGCGCAGCGCGGCGGCGGCCTCGGGGTCCTCTTCCTCGAGCTTCTGGATGTAGGCGACGACGTCACCGACGGTGCGCAGGCCGGCCAGGTCCTCGTCGGGGATCTTCACGCCGTACTTGTCCTCGGTCTGCACCGCGATCTCAACCATCGACAGCGAGTCGATGTCCAGGTCGTCGACGAACGACTTCTCCGGGGTGACCTCGGAGGGCTCGATACCGGTCACCTCTTCGATGATCTCGGCGATACCGGCGATAATTTCTTCCTGAGTGACGGCCACGGCCTATTCCCTTCGTAATGTGTTGTGTGCAAATCGGATTGACGTTTGCAATTTTTATTTCCTGGCGAAAGCCGGCGGTCTAGAGGCTTGCCAACTCGTCCAGATCTGCGGGTGACTTCACGGCACGGGCCGTAACCCCCCGAAGTTCGCGCTTGGCGATGCCGGTGAGCGTCCCCGCCGGGGGAAACTCCACGATCGCCGCGATCTCGTGCGCACTCATCGTCTCGTTGCACAGATCCCAGCGCACCGGCTGGGTCAGTTGGGCGACGAGCGTGTCCATCGCTGCCGCCGCCGAGGCGACGGGCTTTCCGTCCCGATTGGAAAGCAGCGTGGCGGTGGGCTCGGCGGTCGCGACGGCGGCCGCCGCGGCGGCGTAACCGTCCAGGGCCGGAGCCATGTACTTGGTGTGGAACGCCCCGGCGACACCGAGCGCGCGGACGCGGGCCTTGGCTGGCGGGTCCTCGGCGAGCTTCTCCAGCGCGCCCCGCGGGCCCGCGGCGACGATCTGCCCGGGCGCGTTGCGGTTGGCGGGGAACAGGTCGAGCTCCTCGAGGCGGCTCAGTACCTCGGCCTCGTCACCGCCGAGCACCGCGGACATGCCGGTGGGCTCCATGGCGCAGGCCTTGGCCATTTCGGCGCCGCGGGTGGCGGCCAGCGCGACGGCGTCATCAGCGGCCAGCACGCCCGCGATGGCGTAGGCCGCGATTTCCCCGACGGAGTGGCCGGCGACTATGAATTCTTCACCGGCGAGCAGCTCACGCCTGGTCAGCTCCTGATGAGCGAGCAGCGTGGCCGCGACGATCAGGGGCTGGGCGACCGCGGTGTCGGTGATCTCCTCGGTCGATGCGGTGGTCCCGAGCCGAACCAGGTCCAGGCCGCTGGCCTTGGACCACAGGGCCAGCTGGTCTGCGGCGCCTGGCAGCTCCAACCACGGCGACAGCATCCCCTCCGTCTGCGAACCCTGTCCGGGCGCAAGCAATGCAATCACGTGTTTAAGAGAACACTGTGGAAACGGTTTTGGCGGGTGTAACAGATTATGAACCTCGTCTTAGGTTTTTGTGAGCATCCTACAAAATCGCCCCGTAAGCTACGGTTTTGATACCGGCCTGCGATCTGTTGCCTGAATCACTATCGCTCGCCCGTACCCGCCACACCAGTCCTGACCGGCAGCGGGACCGGCGTCAAGACGTTGTTGTCGATGCTGGACGGCTGTGCTGGGTAGTTCAACTGGCCCACCGTCGACGCCACACGCAGCACGTATGCGTCGCGTGGCTGGGTGGGATCACGCCCGGTGAAGTCGGTGATGCGCTTGAGCCGGTATCGGACGGTGTTTGGATGAACGAACAACTTTCTGGCACAAGCCTCAATCGCGCCGCCACAATCTAAGTACGCGTCGAGCGTCTCGATCAGCGTCGGCCCGGCCGCGGCGAGCGGCCCCATCACGTCGGTGTGCAGCGCCACGATCGCCGACGCGTCGCCCATCAGGGCGCGCTCGGGCAGCAGTTCGCGGGCCAGCACCGGCCGCGGCGCCCCCCGCCAGCCGGCGACGGCGTTCATCCCCGAGATCGCCTCGCTGGCGCTGTGGTAGGCCGCGGTCAGCATGGGCGCCGTCGGCCCGATCACCACCGGGCCGTCCGACAATGCATTCAAGAGGTCCGCCAGGAATTTGTCGGTTAGCGATAGTTGGCCGGACACGATCGCCACCAGCCAGGTGCCGTGCACGTCGGTGAGCGCCGCCCGGCCGTGATGCGCGGCGATGTCACGGACGCTCTGGCTGGCCCGCCGGGTGCCGCCGTCGCCGTTCGAGCCGTCACGATCCGGGGCCGGGATCCCGACGACGACCGTCGCCGGGGCGGTGGTGTCCCAGTTCAGCGCCGCGGCGCGGGACAGCAGCTCCGGGCCGGTATCGCCGCGGACGACCGCGTCGACGACGCTGGCCTCCATCCGGCTGTCCCAGGTGCCGCGCGCCTCGGCCGCGTTCGCGTAGGACGAGGCTGCAGTGAAGGCCAGGTCGCGGCTGTACTTCAGGATGCCCACGGTCAGGGCGGTCAGCTGCTCCTCGGAGCGGGCCACCAGGGGCACGACCTCCTCGAAGAACTCCATGGTGACGCGGGCCAGGTCCACGCTGTCGCGCAGCGCGATGCGGCGGGCGAGGTCCTGGGGCACCAATTCGAAGGCCTGCGCGGTGTAGCTGACGTCGCTGTGCGGGTCCTGCATCCACTCGACGAAATTGTTGATGGCCGTCTGCACCACCAGGGCCACGCTGGCCCGCTGGGAGGCCTCCAGGTCGGCGAAGAACGGCAACCGATCGCCCATGACCGACACCGCCTCGGTGGCCAGCCGGCCGGAGTACTGCTTCAGCCGGCGCAGCAAAGACTCCGGGACCGTGTCGAGCAGCTCAAGCGGTGATCGCGGGTGCTTGGCGAACGGGCCGGCGAAGGGGTTGTCATTCACCCCTAAAACCTACGCCATTTTTTGGAAGTATTCGCCAAAGCGGCGGGTGCGTCGGGGCCCGGCTGGCCGGCCACTCGCGGCTCAGCGCCCGGCCGGCGGGGCGCTGGCGGGGCTTGGGTCTCAGGCCACCCCGGGGTCCGACGTCTGCTCGGGCGCGGCCATGACGTCATCGATGCGGTACTGGCGGGCGGCCGCGACCGGCACGGACGGGTCGATCTCGCCGTCGCGGGCCAGCGCCTCGAGCACCGCGACGACCTGCGACTCGGCGTCGGTGTTGAAGTAGCGCCGCGCGGCGGGGCGGGTGTCGGAGAAGCCGAACCCGTCGGTGCCCAGCGTGACGAAGGTGCCCGGCACCCACTGGCGGATCTGCTCGGGAACGGCGCGCATCCAGTCCGACACCGCGATGACGGGGCCGCTGGCGTCCGCCAGGGCGCGGGTCACGTAGGGGGTGCCGGCCGGCTGGTCCGGGTGGCGCAGCCGGGACCGCTCGACGTCGACGCCGTCGCGGTTCAGCTCGCCCCAACTGGTCACCGACCAGACATCGGCGGCGACGTCCCATTCGGCGGCCAGCATCTCGGCCGCCTGCAGCGCCGCGGGCATGGCCACCCCGGAGGCCAGGATCTGCGCCTTGTTGGCCCGTTGTTCGGTGGCGGCGCGGTAACGGTAGATGCCGCGCAGCACGCCCTCGGGATCGAAGTTGTCCGGCTCGGGGGGCTGCACGTACGGCTCGTTGTAGACGGTGATGTAGAAGAACACGTTCTCCGGGTTGTCGCCGAACATGCGGGCCAGCCCGCTCTCCACGATGTAGGCGATCTCGAAGGCGAACGCCGGGTCGTAGGACACCACCGCCGGATTCGTGGCGGCCAGCAGCAACGAGTGGCCGTCGGCGTGCTGCAGGCCCTCACCGGTCAGCGTGGTGCGCCCCGCGGTCGCGCCGAGCAGGAAGCCGCGCGCCATCTGGTCGGCCGCGGCCCACAGCCCGTCGCCGGTGCGCTGGAATCCGAACATGGAATAGAAGATGTAGATCGGGATCATCGGCTCGTTGTGCGTCGCATACGACGTTCCGGCCGCGATGAACGAGCCCACCGAGCCCGCTTCGTTGATGCCCTCGTGCAGGATCTGGCCGACTTCGCTTTCCTTGTAGGCCAGCATCAGCTCCGCGTCGACGGCCGTGTACAGCTGGCCGAGGCGGTTGTAGATCTTCAGCGACGGGAACCACGAGTCCATCCCGAACGTGCGCGCCTCGTCGGGAATGATCGGCACGATGCGCGGCCCAACTTCCTTGTGCCGCAACACTTCCTTGAACGTTCGCACCGTCGCCATGGTGGTGGCGACCTCCTGGTGGCCCGACCCCTTCTTCAGCGCGGCATAGGTGTCGCGGCCGGGCAGCGAAAGCGCCTTGGCCTTGGTCCGGCGTTCGGGCAGGAAGCCGCCCAGCGCGCGGCGCCGGTCGAGCAGGTAGCGGATCTCCGGGGCGTCGGGGCCCGGGTGGTAGTAGGGCGGCAGGTAGGGATCCTCTTCGAGCTGAGCGTCGCTGATGGGGATCCGGATGGCGTCGCGGAAGTCCTTGAGGTCTTGCAGCGCAAGCTTTTTCATCTGATGGGTGGCATTGCGGCCCTGGAAGTGCGCGCCCAGCGAGTAGCCCTTGATGGTCTTGGCCAGGATCACCGTCGGCTGCCCCTGGTGGTCGACGGCGGCGCGGTAGGCGGCGTACACCTTGCGATAGTCGTGCCCGCCGCGCTTGAGGTTCCAGATCTCCGAATCGGTCATCTGCTCCACCAGCGCCTTGGTGCGCGGGTCGCGACCGAAGAAGTGGTCGCGCACGTAGGCCCCGTCGTTGGCCTTGTAGGTCTGGTAGTCGCCGTCGGGCGTGGTGTTCATCAGGTTGACCAGGGCGCCGTCCTTGTCGGCGTGCAGCAGGGCGTCCCACTCGCGGCCCCACACCACCTTGATGACGTTCCAGCCCGCGCCGCGGAAGAACGACTCGAGCTCCTGGATGATCTTGCCGTTGCCGCGCACCGGGCCATCCAGGCGCTGCAGGTTGCAGTTGATCACGAAGGTCAGGTTGTCCAGGCCCTCGAGCGCCCCGACGTGGGCCAGGCCGCGGCTCTCCGGCTCGTCCATCTCACCGTCGCCCAGGAAGCACCACACGTGCTGGTCGGAGGTGTCCTTGATGCCGCGGTCGTGCAGGTAGTGGTTGAACCGCGCCTGATAGATGGCGTTGAGCGGGCCCAGGCCCATCGACACGGTGGGGAACTCCCAGAAGTCGGGCATCAGCCGCGGGTGTGGGTAGGAGGGCAGCCCGCCGCCGGCGTGGCTGTGCTCCTGGCGGAAGCCGTCGAGCTGGTCCTCGCTGAGCCGGCCCTCCAGGAAGGCGCGGGCGTAGATGCCGGGGGAGGCGTGGCCCTGGATGAAGACCTGGTCCCCGCCGCCGGGATGCGACTTGCCGCGGAAGAAGTGGTTGAAGCCGACTTCGTACAGCGCCGCCGACGAGGCGTAGGTCGAAATGTGGCCGCCCACGCCGATTCCCGGGCGCTGGGCGCGGTGCACCATGATCGCGGCGTTCCACCGGATCCACGCCCGGTAGCGGCGTTCGACGTCCTCGTCGCCGGGGAACCACGGCTCCAACTCGGTCGGGATGGTGTTGACGTAGTCGGTCGACGTCAGCGACGGAATCGCCACGCGCTTCTCGCGGGAACGTTCCAGCAGCCGCAGCATCAGGTAGCGTGCCCGCGCTGGCCCCGAGCGCTCGAGCAGTTCGTCGAAGGACTCGAGCCATTCCGACGTCTCGTCGGGGTCGATGTCGGGCAGGTAGGACGCCACGCCCTCGCGGATCACCCGAACGCGGTCGGGTTCGCTTGCGCTACTTGGGGTTTTCGCCAGATCGTGGCGCGCGAACTCGGTGGTCAACTTCCGCTCCTGTAGTCGGCGGGGCAACGTCGTGCGTTGTACCTCCCTATCGTGCCGCACCGACGTTTCGGCCGGGTAGCCGCGGTGAGGATCCGGACCCGGTAACGTCTCCACTCGTGCTCATCGGATGGCGTGCCGTCCCTCGCATGCACCTGGGGGAGATCCCCAAGCGAGGCGCGCTGGCGCTTGGCTGTGTCGCGGCGGTGACCATCGGGATCGTGGGGTGTACCAGCGTCACCAAGGGGACCGCCACGCCCGACACCAATGTCGCCCCGGCCTACCGGCAGTCGGTGTCCGCGTCGGTGTCGGCCTCGTCGGCCACGTCGCGCGTGAAGGAGTCGCAGCGCCAGCAGTCGCTGACGACCAGGGCGGTGCGCACCTCGTGCGACACGCTGGCCACGTCGGCCAAGGACGCGATCGACCGGGTGAACGACTACGTCGCGGCCTTCAACGCCGGCCGCAACACCGGCCCGAACGAGGGCCCGGCGATCGGCGCGCTCAACGACAGCGCCACCACGGTCTCCAATAGCTTCAGTGATGCCCTGTCGCAGCAGCTGAAGGACGCGTTCAACGCCTATGTCGACGCGGCCCGCGGGGTGGCCAACGCCATCGGCACGCACGCGTCCATAGCGGAGTTCAACAGGCGGGTTGACCAGCTCAACGACACCAAGACGAAGGCGCTGAAACTCTGCCTGGCGTCCTACTGAGGCCCCTGGTGAGGGACGGGTATGGACCGCGTCGCGGCTATGCGACGATAATTCCCATCACACGGCGCGCGAATGGCTTAAGGAGGCTCCACGGTGGTCGCGGCGGATGACGCCCCGAGCTACGCTCGCAAACTCGGCATCCAACGGGACCAGGTTGTTCAGGAGTGGGGCTGGGACGAGGACACCGACGACGACATCCGGGCCGCGGTCGAGGAGGCCTGCGGCAGCGAGTTGCTCGACGAGGACAGCGACGAGGTAATTGACGTCGTGCTGCTGTGGTGGCGCGACGGGGACGGCGACCTGGTGGACACCCTGATGGACGCGATCAGCCCGCTGGCCGAGGACGGGGTGATCTGGGTGCTGACGCCCAAGACCGGCAAGCCTGGCCACGTGCTGCCCGCCGAGATCGCCGAGGCCGCCCCCACCGCCGGCCTGATGCCGACCTCGTCGGTCAACCTGGGCGACTGGAGCGCCAGCCAGCTGGTGCAGCCGAAGTCGCGGACCGGGAAGCGTTGATGCTGCCCGTCGGCACCACCGCCCCCGACTTCACATTGCGCGACCAAAACCAGCAGCCCGTCACCCTGAGCTCGTACCGCGGCGACAAAAACGTCCTGCTGATCTTTTTCCCGCTCGCCTTCACCGGGATCTGCCAGGGTGAGCTCGATCTGCTGCGCGATCACCTGCCCGAGTTCGAGAACGACGACAGCGTGGCGTTGGCGATCTCGGTGGGTCCGCCGCCCACGCACAAGATCTGGGCGCTCGAGAGCGGGTTCACGTTTCCCGTGCTGTCGGATTTCTGGCCGCACGGCGAGGTCAGCCAGGCCTACGACGTGTTCAACGCCGACGCCGGCTACCCCAATCGCGGGACGTTCGTGGTCGACCGGTCCGGGATAATCCGATTCGCGGAGATGAAACAGCCCGGGGAATCGCGCGACCAGCGGCTGTGGACGCAAGCGTTGGCGGCGTTGCGCGCCTGAATGTTTGGGTTCACGGCCTTCAGGCGTGTAACCTGCGGCGGACCCGGGTTACCCCTCGGGGTCCAGGGCGCGTAGCTCAGTGGTAGAGCTCTGGTTTTACACACCAGCGGTCGGCGGTTCGATACCGTCCGCGCCCACGGCTGTTTAGACACGTTCGAACGCCGAACTCCCGTCTGGCGGGCCCTGAGCACAATCGCGAATCATGTTGAGTGCAAACCTATTTGAACAACGATTGACGCGCGGGCGCTGACGGCTGACGCGATCAGCGGTTGCGTACGTTCTCACTTGGCCGGCGCATCTACTCATGTGGCGGGCGGACCAAGCGGAGAAGGCCGTGCACTCCTACGCGAGTGTCGGCCTACGCAAACCGTGTGCGTTATGCAAATCACACAATGTGCGTTAGGCTCGGTCGGTGGCGCAACTGACATTCCAACGCGCTCGCACCGAGGAAGAGAAGCGCCAACGTGCGGAGGCCCTCGTGGAAGCCGCACGCTCGCTGGCAATGGAAACGGGCGTCGCGTCGGTCACCCTGACCGCGCTCGCCAGCCGCGCCGGAATTCACTATTCGGCGGTCCGCCGCTACTTCACCTCGTACAAGGAAGTTCTGCTACATCTGTCCGCGGAGGGCTGGGTGCGGTGGTCCACTACCGTGTCGGAGAAGCTGGCCGAGCCCGGAGCGAAGTCGCCCTCGCGCATCGCCGAGACATTGGCCCAAGCCCTGGCCGAGGACCCGTTGTTCTGCGACCTGCTTGCCAACCTGCACCTGCACCTGGAACACGAGGTGAACGCCGAGCGGGTCATCGAGGTCAGGCGGATCAGCACCGCGGCCACACTCTCGCTGGCCGATTCGATCGCATCCGCGCTGCCCGAACTCGGACGATCGGGCTCACTCGACATCCTGCTGGCCGCCTACTCGCTGGCGGCGACGCTCTGGCAAGTCGCGAACCCCCCGGAGCACCTGACGAACGTCTACGCCGAGGAGCCCGAAGTGGTTCCGCCCGAGTGGAATCTGGACTTCGCAACCGCCCTCACCCGCCTGCTGACGGCCACCTGCATCGGCCTGATCTCGGAATCCTCATGAACTCGGAAAGGAGCCGGAGCCCTGTGGCTTGGCGAACTGCAACCGGTGAACACGGTCCCGAACTCTTTGAGCGCTCGGGGCCTGAGCCGACCGCGCAACCCGCTGCCGGCTCCGCCGGCCGGGCGGGCGACGATGTCGCACCGCGGCGCGCCAAGAAAAAGGGGCTGCTGGGGCGTTTCTGGTTGGTGCTAACGATCGCAGCCGTCGTCGCGGTGTCGGGCTTCGTCGTATTCCGATTGCACGGTGTCTTTGGCGTTCATAAGGGCTCGTTCGGTGGTGGCACCTCGGGCGAGGTCCTCGACGAGTTCAACGCCAAGACGATCACGCTTCAGGTCTGGGGCTCACCGGGCAGCACCGCAACCATCAACTACCTCGACGAAAACTCCCATCCGCAGCAGGCTCTCAACGTGCCCTTGCCCTGGAGCAAAGTATTGAGTTCAACCAAGCCAGGCATCCCGGCAAACCTGGTGGCGCAAGGAGACGGCAGTTGGATCGCTTGCCAGTTCGTGGTGAACAAGCACGACGGGAGCGGTGACGTCATCAAGACTCCGAACCGATCAGATCCCAACGAAACCGTGAACCCCTTCGTCTACTGCCTGGACAAGTCCGCATGAGCGAGCCAGCCCAGGCACCGCCGCGCGTCGACCAGCCGCTCATCCCGCCGTTCCTGCCGCGGATGATCCACCGGCTCGCCCTGCCGATCGTCCTGGTGTGGTTGGCCATCGTGTTCATCACCAACACCGCGGCCCCGCAGCTGGAGGCCGTCGCCAAAAACCACTCGGTGTCGATGAGTCCTACTGACGCGGCGTCCTTTCAGTCGATGATGAAGGTCGGGTCGACGTTCAAGGAGTTCAACTCCGACAACTCGGCCATGATCTTGCTGGAGGGCGACAAGCCACTCGGGGCCGATGCACACCGCTACTACGACGAAATCGTCAGGCGCGTCGAGCAGGACAAGAAACACGTTCAGCACGTCCAGGATTTCTGGAGTGATCCACTGACGGCAGCGGGTTCCCAGAGCCACGACCAGAAGGCCGCGTACGTCCAGGTGTACCTCGCCGGCAACATGGGCAGCGGGCAGGCGACCGAATCTGCCCTGGCCGTCCGCAAGATCGTGGACTCGGTGCCAGCGCCGCCGGGAATCAAGGCATACGTCACCGGCGCCGGTCCGCTGTTCGCTGACCAGTCCCACGCCGGCGAGAAGGGCGTCGCGCTCGTCACCCTCGTCACTTTTGTGGTGATCGTGGTGATGCTGCTGTTCGTCTACCGATCGTTCACCACCATGCTGATCATGCTGGCGATGGTGTTCATCGAGTTGGCTGCCGCTCGAGGCGTCGTTGCCTTCCTGGCCAACAACGAGATCATCGGACTCTCCACCTTCGCCAACAATTTGTTGGTGTTGATGGCGATCGCCGCGGGAACGGACTACGCGATTTTCGTGGTCGGCCGCTACCACGAGGCCCGCGGTCTGGGCGAGACCCGCGAACAAGCCTTCTACACCATGTTCCATAGCACCGCGCATGTCGTGCTCGGGTCGGGCCTGACCATCGCCGGCGCGATGTACTGCCTGAGCTTCTGCCGATTGCCGTATTTCCAGTCATTGGGTGCACCGTGCGCCATCGGCATGTTGGTAGCGGTGCTCGCGGCGTTGACGCTGGGCCCCGCGGTGCTGACCGTGGCTTCGTTCTTCAAGCTCATGGATCCGAAGCGCAAGCTGGCGACCCAGGGCTGGCGTCGCATCGGCACCGCGGTCGTCCGCTGGCCCGCGCCGGTTCTCGCGGTGACCATCGGGATCGCATTGGTTGGTCTGCTCGCCCTGCCCGGTTACAAGACGGACTACGACAACCGCCACTTCCTGCCGGCGGACACCCCGGCCAATGTCGGTTATGCCGCCGCGGACCGGCACTTCGACCAGGCTCGGCTCAATCCCGAGCTGTTGATGATCCAGACCGATCACGACCTGCGTAACCCGGCCGATTTCTTGATCCTGGACAAGGTGGCCAAGGCGGTCTTCCACATCCCCGGTATCGGACGGGTGCAGACCATCACCCGACCATTGGGCACGCCGCTCGACCACAGCACCCTCGGTTTTCAGATGGGTGCGCAAGCCGCAGGGCGGATCCAGACCCAGCACTATCAAGACGAGCAGGCGGCAAACCTGCTCAAGCAGGCGGACGAGCTGCGCAAGACAATGGCAACGCTGCATGAGCAGATGCAGGTCACCCAAGACCTGAGCAACACCACGCACGAAACCACCAGGCTCACCAAGGAAACCGTGCAGATAACCGAATCATTGCGCGACGACATCGCCAACTTCGACGACTTCTTCCGGCCAATTCGCAGCTACTTCTACTGGGAGCGGCACTGCTACGACATTCCGGCCTGCTGGGCGATCCGGTCGATCTTCAACGCGCTCGATGGCATCGACCAGGTGGCGCAGAACATCGTGAACCTCAGCGCGAACCTGGACAAGCTGGATCGGATCCAGCCGAAGCTGGTGGCGCTGATACCGCCGCAGATCGAAAGCCAGCAGCACAACCTCGACACCATCATGTCGAACTACGCGACCCAGATGGGTCTCAACGAACAGGCCAAAGCGCAGTCCGACAACGCCACCGCCCAAGGCGATGCCTTCGATAAAGCTAAAAATGACGACACCTTCTACCTTCCGCCGGAGGCGTTCAAGAGCCCGGATTTCGCGCGGGGTCTGAAGAACTTCATCTCGCCGGATGGGCACGCCGTGCGGTTGATCATCTCCCATGAAGGCGACCCGGCGAGTCCCGAAGGCATCAGCCACATCGAACCGATCAAGCAGGCCGTGCACGAGGCGATCAAGGGCACGCCCTGGGAGGGCTCCAAGGTGTATCTCGGCGGTACCGCCGCGACGTATAAGGACATGCACGACGGCTCTGACATCGACCTGCTGATCGCCGGAATTGCCGCGGCCACACTGATTTTCATCATCATGCTGGTGATCACCCGAAGCGTCGTGGCGGCCGTTGTCATTGTCGGTACGGTGTTGCTGTCATTGGGCGCCTCATTCGGACTCTCCGTGCTGCTATGGCAGTACATCCTGGGCATGAAGTTGCACTGGATGGTGCTGGCGATGGCGATCATCCTGCTGCTGGCGGTCGGCTCGGACTACAACCTGCTGTTGATATCGCGGTTCAAGGAGGAAATCCACGCCGGGCTCAAGACGGGGACGATCCGCGCGATGGCCGGTTCGGGCTCGGTGGTGACTTCCGCCGGTCTGGTGTTTGCCGCGACCATGGCCACGTTCGCGTTCAGCCCGCTGTTGGTGATGGCCCAGGTAGGTACGACGATCGCGCTGGGTCTGTTGTTCGACACCTTGATCGTGCGGTCGTTCATGACGCCGTCGCTGGCCACCTTGCTCGGGCGCTGGTTCTGGTGGCCACAGCACGTGCGTCCGCGGCCGGCCAGCACCATGCTGCGACCGTACGGACCGCGTCCCGCCGTGCGGGAGCTGATTCTCAGCGGCGTCGAGGAGCGCCCGGCGGGCGGAGTGGTACAACCGCGTTAGGAATCGACGGGGACGTCGAGACCCATTGCGGGACAACGAGTTCGATCGTTGCCCGACTTGGGTCGAGTGGTCATGGGACTAAGCTGGCGGCTCGACTTTGGGGGTAGCACCCGTGCGTTCGGCGCGGCTGGCCAGCCAACGGGTGCGGTACCTAGGACAAAGCTTCGGGCGCGGCGGCGGCTGGGCACCGCACGACCTGCAAGCCAAGGCGTCCGACGTCATCTCACACGACAGCCCACCGCCGTTCCACGGCACTGTCGTGTCACCGCGAACCATTCCGGTTAAGTAGCCCACCGTCCGGGCCCGACCGTCATTCAGTAGGCGAATACTGCAGACGGCCCCATCGATTCGCATGAGGCTGAGCTGATGGGTGGACCGACATGTCTTTTGTGATCGCGGCGCCTGGGTTTGTGGCGGAGGCGGCGACTGATCTGGCGGGCATCGGCTCGTCGCTCAGCGATGCCAACGCGGCGGCCGCGGCTTCGACCACCAACGTGATCACTGCCGCCGAGGACGAGGTGTCGGCCGCCATCGCCGAGCTGTTCTCGTCCCAGGGTCAAAGTTTTCAGGCCGTTGTCACTCGGGCGGCGGCGTTCCAGGAACAGTTCGTGCAGGCGCTGACCGCGGCTGCGGGCTCCTACGCCCGCGCCGAGGCCGCCAATGTGGCGGCGTTTGCCGCCAGTCCGGTCCAGACCCTCGAGCAGGGATTAATGCGCGTGGGAAACGGGCTCGCCGGCATCATCGGAGCACCACCCCTCGCACCGATTCCGGCCACCGGCAATCCGACCTTCGCCGGCGCACCGTCGCTGCTGACCAGGCTCGAAAACGCGGTGTTGTTCCCGCTGGTGAAGGATTTGATGGATCTGCCGATCATCGATCACCAGTTTGCGATGCCAAATTCCCCCCTGTTGGCGCTGCTCGCCAGCAACGTCCCGCCACTGTCGCTGGTGCTCGGTAACTCCCCGCCGAAGCTGTTGCCGCTGCTGCTGGGAGAAACGGTGCAGCACACCACATATGACGGAATGAGCGTCGTGCAGATTACCCCGGCTCATCCCGACGGCAACTACGTGGTGGCCATTCATGGGGGCGCGGGCATCTTTCCGCCGCTGATCTTCCACTGGATCGCCTACACGGCCATGGCCTACCAGACGGGCGCGACCATCGAAGTGCCGATCTACCCGTTGGTGCAGCAGGGCGGAACCGCCGGCGTCGTGGTGCCCAAGATGGCGGGTCTGATCTCCTCGGAGATCGCCGCACACGGCGCTTCCCACGTCAGCGTCCTGGGTGACTCGGCGGGCGGCGACATCGCCCTCGCCTCCGTCGAATACATGGTGGCCAACAACGAGACCGTACCGGCGTCGATGGTGCTGCTTTCTCCAGGGCTGGACGCGTCCTTCAGCAATCCGAACACTGGGTTCATCCGAGGTTCCTGGCTGCCGCCAATCTCGACCATTCAACAGATCGACAGGGAGTGGGCGGGCAATCTTCCCTTAGGCAACTATGAGGTGAGCCCGCTGAACGGGCCGCTCAACGGACTCCCGCCGACGACCGTCTACGCGGGTACCCAGGACATAGTCGCGCCCGATGTGCTTCGCCTGCAACAACAAGCAGTCGCGCAAGGCGCCCCGATCAGCTTCGTACTGGCCGCCGGCGAAACTCACGACTGGGCATTCATCACTCCGGACGCGTTGCAGTACTGGCCGCAGATCTACCGGGAACTGGGTGCCTAACCACGCGGCTGTCATCATTTCTTGCATGTACGCCACCAAGCACGTCGTCCTCGTCCATGGAGCATGGAGCCGTGGGGAGCAATTGGCCAACGCGCGCGCCGCATTCGAAGAGCGGGGCTACACGGCGCACACGCCGACGCTGCGCCATCACGAACTTCCCTCGCACCAGGGCGCGGCGAAAGTGGCCTCGCTGAGCCTTCGCGACTACGCCGACGACCTGGTGGCGCTCGTGAATTCGCTGGATTCCCAACCGCTTTTGGTGGGTCATTCGATGGGCGGCCTGGTGGCGCAGTTGGTCGCCGCGCGCACCCGCCCGGCCGGCTTGGTGGCGGCATGCCCGGGCCCGGCCGCGGGGGTCCTCGGCGGGACCCGCACAAGCTTGCGGATGTCCCTTCCGCACGTCCTGCGTCCACTGTCCTGGAACAAGCCGTGGCATCCCCCGACATACGAGCAATTTCGACGTTGGATCGCCAACACGCAGACCGAGGACACCGCCCGAAAGATTCATGACGGTTTGGTTTGCGAATCCGGGCGTTATCTATGGGAACTGCTCCTATCGGTGCCGAGGCTTTCGACGGCCAACGTTGTCGATTTCGCGGCGGTCAACGCCCCCGTGTTGGTGATCGGGGCCGAGAGTGATCGCATCGTGTCGGCTGGAGTCGTGCGCCGAACCGCGGCCCGTTATCGGCAGGCCAGCTGCGTTGAGATTCCTCGCTGCGACCACATGGTGTTTTCGGGTGCGGCGCTACCGGTCACGATGAGCTATATCGATGAGTGGATGGCTCGACATCGGGTCCTTGAGTAGCGAATCCGTCACGGCATCGCCTCGGCCAGGGCGATGTGCCCCTCGAACCCGACGGCTTTCGCCATGTCGCAGTAGCGATCCCGGAACCGTGCATAAGTCGCGGCGTCGCCGTGAGCCCGCGCCAGCAGGGCGCGCAGCCGCAGCAGCGGAACCTCGAACAGGACGAATCCAGGGTCGACCGGCTCGGCCGCCAGCCGGTGAATCGCGGCCTGCGCCTCGTCGAGGTCGGCGTGCGTGCCGCGCTGCAGCAGTGATTCCACCAAGACCCGCACCGCCTCCCCAAGGGAGAGCGCGTCGCCAGCGTCGAAGGTGTAGTCCACAACGGCGCGTGCCAACTCGATGGCGCCGTCGATATCGCCGGTCCTGGCTTTCTCCTTCGCGATCTCTGTGTCGACGGTCCGCACTACGTCTTCCGCGTACCCATGGCGCAGGTTAGCTTCACGAAACTCGGCAAGAAGTGCGAAACCGGCCGCGCGATGCGAACCGCCCTGATTGATGAGGACGAGGCCGCGACTCACCCTGGAGGCATCCACGGCGAAGTCGTCGCCGGAATGCTCTGCCATTTTCATCGCCTCTGCGGTGTCCCGGTCCGCCGCCGCGTCGGGGAGAACCGCCCCGGCGTGGAGGGCGAAGCGGTACTTGTACAGCACGGGGACGGTTGACGACGGCGATTCGATGTCGCGGGCCATCGTGGTCGCCTGGTCGAGGTCTTCTCTCCAGCCTGGGATGCCAAGGCAATATCGACAGGAGCCACGCAACATAAGCGCCATCGCTAATGGCGACCCGATAGGACCAAAACTGCCCTTGGTGGGATCGCCCCCGGCCAGGTCGATAACGTGCTGCGCCAAACGTAGACCTTCCGCTACCCGGCCGCCCTGCCACATGGATTGGACCGCAAACAGAATCGGCGTCATCGTCAACGCCGGATCGGCGATCGACTCGAGCAGCTGGGCGCACTCCGACGCAAGCGGTGCTGCGTCCCGGTAGCGATTATGAAATATCAGCGTTGTCATCAGGCCGGCCATGCCGATCGCCAGCGACACCGTGTCGCCGCCGGCGTCGCAGAGGTCGCGCAGTTCGTCGAAGCCCGTGTCGGCGATACTGCCGGCGACCCGAATAGTGTTGAGACACAACAGAGTTCGTGGGGCGATGCGCATTGACGTTCGGCCTGGGGCATCGGTGGGCAACCGGTCGGCGACCTTTCGTGCCCGTTCCCAGCTGACGCGAGCGGCCCGGATATCGCGGGATTGCGCCCATGCCCCCGCGCGCATGTGCCAAGTGAAAGCGGCGCCCAGGTCGTCGGCGGCCTCGAAATGTTCGGCGATCAGCGCGGCGTTCTCGTCCAGGGACTCCGGGTGGTGCTGTTCGATCGCGGTCGCCAGACGCCGATGCAATTCGGCGCGGTCGGACTTCAGCTGTGCTTCGTAGGCCACGGTCCGGATCAGCGGGTGGTGGAAGGCGTACTCGGCCTGTGGTGTGAAACGCACCTGGTCGACGAGTTCGCCGGCGATCAATTCGTCCATCGCGGCCCCGCCGTCGAGCAACGCCAACTGTTCTGGACCAAACCGCAAGCCGATGACAGCGGCGGCATGCAGGGTCTGCTTGGCCGCGAATCCGAGCCGGTCAATACGCGCGGTGATGGTCGCCTGCAGTGTCGCCGGCACCGCCGCGTCGGCATGATCGACGTTGCAGACATAATTGCCACGGTGTCCGGTCAGCACCCCGCGCTCGGCCAGTTCATGGACCATCTCTTCGGCGAAAAACGGGTTGCCGGCGGCCCTTTCGACGATCGTGGTGGCTAACTCGCCGGCCGTGGAGTGCGGCCCCAGCAGCTCGGTAACCAGTGCGGTGGTCTCCAAATTGCTCAGTGGTGCAAGGGATATGCTCTGCCCGCCGGGCATCCGACTCAATGCTCCCCCATATTCGGGGCGGTAGGTGATCAGCACCAGCGAGGGCGTCTTTGGAATCACCGCGACGAAGTCGGCGAGCATCGATTCGCTGACCTTGTCCAGCCAATGCGCGTCCTCAACGACATATACCGTCGGGGCCCGGCGGGCCAGCGACGCGGCATTGACCAACGCGGTCAACCGGCGGCGGCGCGCGTCGGGATCGATCCTGGCCAGCCCCGCGTCGGGTTCGGCGACGCCCAATAAGTCCTCCAACAGCAGCACGTCCTCGGCATCAGCATCATGGAACTGAGCCCGCAACTTCGCGCGAGCGGCCGCGTTGTCGAGCCCGCGCACGCCGGTGGCGGCACGCAGCAGTCGCGCCACGACGTGGAAGGGAATCTCACTGGCATGCGACTCAGAGAAGGCCGCGAACACCTCCACGCCTCGGGCGGCGGCCATGGTGGTTAGCTCGCGCGCCAGGCGGCTCTTTCCGATGCCCGGTGAGCCCACCATGCAGACGACCGCGCCGTGGCCGTTGATGGCGCGGTTCAGCAGGCCCTCGATCGCTGCCATCTCCCAGCGTCGCCCGACCAGATTCGACTCCACACGCCCGGCGGCGCGGTGCCCGTCAGCCATACCCAGCAGCCGGCGGGCGGGCACCGGTTGCTCGGCTCCTTTGATCCGAACTAACTCTGTCTCACCGAGATTCGCCGCGTCTTCCACCAGTCGCGCCGTCGACGCGCTGAGCATCACCCCACCTGGCGGGGCCGCCGATTGCATCCGCTGGGCGATCCCGACAGGCTCGCCCACGGCGGCGTAGCCAAACCGGCCCGAACCAATTGCGCCGGCGATTACCTCACCGGAGTTCAACCCCACGCGCAACCGCAGGTCGATGCCGTCGCGGTCCCCGATGTCGACGGCAAGCCGCTTGGCCTCCTCCTGTATGCCCAAGGCGGCCAGACAGGCCCGAACGGCGTGGTCTTCCAACGCGACCGGGGCGCCGAACACCGCCATGATCCCGTCGCCGGTCCACTGTGCGACCGTGCTGCCGTATCGCTGCACCACAGCCGCGCAGCGGTCGGCGAGGTCCGCCATGATCTCGCGCATTCGCTCGGCACCCACCGCCGCAGCGATGTCCATTGAGTGCACCACGTCGGCGAACAGCACCGTCACCTGCTTGTATTCAGCGTGAGCATCGTGCGCGGTTACCGCCGCGCCGCACTTCTTGCAGAACTTCGAGTCCGGCGGCAGCTGGGTACCGCAGGATCCGCAGACCAAAGTTGCCGCCGTCACGTCGCGGCCGGCCCACTGCCGTTTCACCGCCCTATCGTGGCACCGTTGGCCGGCCGGCATGCGCGATATCGCGGCCGAATATGCGGTGCATAAGCGCTGGAGTCTGTCGTGATCGCACGTACGCTTTTGACGTGCGTTTGCCGTGGCCGTTAGTGGGCCGCTCGCAGGAGATGGAGGCTATCGAGGCCGCCATCTTGACTTCGGATGCCTCGGGGATCGTGGTCTACGGGGCGGCGGGCGTAGGCAAGAGCCGGATCGCCCGGGAGGCCCTGTCCGTCGCCGAATCGCACGGATGCGAATGCCGATGGGTGGTCGGCACATCCTCGGCTCGGGCGATTCCACTCGGTGCTTTCGCCGCATGGGCGCCGTCGGACGTCACCGATACCGTCCAGTTGCTGCGGGGGGTGATCGAGTCACTGACGGCAACGTCTTCGGACGCCGCCGTGGTGGTGTGTGTCGACGACGTGCATCTGCTCGACGATTTGTCGATATTCGTCGTGCACCAGATCATTCAGCGCGGCGCCGCGAAAGCGCTGCTTACCGTTCTCGACGGTGCGCCCATTCCCGCTGCGGTGCAGGAGATATGGAAGGGCGGCCGATTCGAGCGGCTTGATCTGCAGCCGCTGTCGCTCGATGAGACCAGCACACTGCTGGCCGCGACTTTGGGCGGCTCGGTGGATTTTGATGCCGCTCAGCGGCTTTGGAAGCTTACACGTGGCAATGTCTTGTACTTGCGGAACATCGTCGAGCAGGAGGTTGCTGACGGCCGCATCGTGGAACAGCACGGGTACTGGCGCTGGATCGGTGATCCGATCGTGCCGCCCAGTTTGGTCGAGTTGATCGAACTCCGCATCGGGGACCTACCCGCCGCGGTCAATGATGTGGTCGACGCGCTGGCGGTTGGGGAGCCGATCGAGCTGACTGCGTTGCGCCAAATCACCGATCCGGCCGCGGTCGAGGAAGCCGACCTCCGCGGCTTGATCACTCTCGAGCCCGGCGTTGCCGGTGTCCAGGTGCGAGTGGCGCATCCGCTCTACGCCGAGGTGCGCCGCAGAGACGCACCACCCACGAAGTTGCGGCGGCTCCGCGGCCTGGTCGCCACCGAACTCGCCGAGTCCAGCGAGCGTGACGACATCCAGGTCGCGGTGCGGCGGGCCACACTGAGTCTCGACTCCGACCTAGCGCCGGACGCGGAGCTGCTCGTTCGGGCAGCCCAGGGCGCCGTCTGGCTAGCAGACCTGCCCCTGGCCGATCGGCTCGCGGCGGCGGCAATCCGTGCCGGGGCGGGACCGGAACCGAACTTTGTTCGTGCGCATGCACTTTCGTGGCTCGGACGTGGCGAAGAGGCAGACGCTGTGCTCGCCGACATCGACACCAGCCAGTTGAGCGACGGCGACCGCGCGAGATTCGCGTTCTTCCGTGCGAGCAACCTCCTTTGGGCGCTCGGTGACCCCGCCCGCGCGAAAAAGGTCATCGATGACGCGGCGCGCACCACGCCACCGCAAGCTCATAGCTACATCGACGCCTTTCTCACGGTCTACTGGTTTGCGATGGACCAGCCCGATACGGCGCTGCAGGCTTCGAAAGGCCTCACGCTCGATGACCTGCCGGCCGTCGTGGGTGCGGAGATAGCGTGGGCCTTGGCCACCATAGCCGCGGACGCCGGGGACACCACGGTAGCTGTGGACACTGCGGAAGCGGGATACACCGCTGCGACTCGCGCCTTTGACGCCCCGCACATGCGGTTCAACATCGCCGATTCGCACGTGAGCGCGCTGGTGCTATCCGGGCGGATCGGCGACGCCGCTGACGTGGCCGACCGCGTGCAGCGGCAGGCGTCCGACCTTCCCGGTGCGGCCCAATTACTCGGTGCCGCCGTGGCGGGTCGCGCCGCCCTGGGCGCGGGCGACCTTCACACCGCGTGTGCGCTGCTGGAACAGGCCGCGGTAGGGATGTTCGGGACCCACTCGTTGGGCTGGGGGTACCGCTACTACATCCCGTACGTGACCGCGCTGGCCGCACGCGGGTCAACCGACGAAGCGGCCGCAGCGCTTACGGCGCTCGCTAAGGTACGACGGCCATTTCGGTCGCTGGACTACGAGTTGAGCCTGGCCAGGGCGTGGGTGGCCGCGAGCCAGGGTGCGGTCAGCGAGGCGATCGACGTCTTGCTGTTGGCCGCCCAAAGGGCCGCCGCCAAGGGGCAATTCGCGGCGGAAGTGATCTGTCTGCAGACCGCCACACAGTTCGGCGACCGTTCGAGCGCACCTCGGTTGCGTGAGCTCGAGGGGATCGTCGAGGGTCCCCGTGTTGGCGTGGCCGCGCGGTTCGCTGACGCCATGCGCGACGGCTGCGCCGGCCAATTGGCCTCGGTGTCAGAGGAATTCGAGCGGCTCGGCGATCTTATTGCGGCCGTCGATGCGGCCGCCCACGCCGCCATGGCTTATCACCGGGAAGGCCTTCGGGGCTCGGCCCTGGGTTGCTCGACACGCGCCGCCGCTCTGGCCGAGCAATGCGGCACCAGTACGTGGGCGCTTCGTCAGTGCAGCGAGCCCTTGCCGCTGACCGATCGGGAACGCGAGATCGTGATGCTGATCGGTGAGGGACTGTCCAGCCGCGACATCGCCCGGCGACTGAGTCTGTCCGCACGAACCGTCGAAAGCCACGTCTATCGGGCGATGTCGAAGACCGGAACCACAACGCGCGACGAACTCGCCGCGCTGCTACGCCGGCCCACCATAAAGGGCGCCAAGTAGCTGAGTGCCCCTGCGCGGGACTACCGACGCTACGGCGAGCCGTCCATCCCGTTCACGCCGAACAACAGCCCGCCGGTGCCGCCGGCGCCGGGGGTGCCCAGCGCAGCGCCAACCCCGGCATTGCCGCCGTTGCCTCCGGCACCGAGCAGGCCGGCGTTGCCGCCGTGGCCCCCGTTACCGCCAGTCACCGCGCCCGCGCCGCCCTCACCGCCGGCCCCGCCGGTGCCCAAGAGCAGTGCGCTGCCCTGACCCCCGGTCCCGCCGGCGCCGCCGGCGCCAGTAGTACTGGCTCCACCGGCCCCCCCGTTGCCGCCGGGCCCCAGCAGCAGGCCGGCGTTGCCGCCGGTCCCGCCGGCCCCGCCGGTCCCCGTCGAGCTGGCTCCGCCGGCACCGCCGGCGCCGCCGCCGTTGGCGATCAGTACCGCGTTGCCGCCGGCGCCGCCGTGCCCGCCGGCGATCGCCCCGAACCCGCCGTCCCCGCCGGCACCGCCGGCGCCCAGCAGCAGACCGCCGTTGCCGCCGGCGCCGCCGGAGCCTCCGGTGCCGGTCGCGCTGGCCCCGCCGTCCCCGCCGGCGCCGGCATGGCCGAAGAGCTGGTTGCCATTGCCGCCGGCGCCCCCGGCACCCCCGGCCAGATCGCCGTATCCGCCAACCCCGCCGAAACCGCCGCCGGCGGTGATCAAGCCGCCCAACAGGCCGCCCGTACCACCGGCCCCGCCGACCCCACCGGTCCCGCCGGTGCCGAATGCGGCTCCGCCGGCCCCGCCGGTCCCGCCGTAGGAAGCCAGCCCACTAGGTCCGCCGGCCCCGCCGGCGCCGCCGACCGCGCCCGCTGCGGTCGTGAGCCCGCCGTTGCCGCCGGCGCCGCCGTGGTCGAACACCGCGGTCCCGCCGGCTCCGCCGGCGCCTGCGTTGCCCGTCGACGAGTTTCCGCCGGCCCCGCCGGCGCCGGCGCAACCGATGACCCCGCCTGCCCCGCCGGCGCCACCGTTTTGGCCCAAAGCACCCGAGCCGCCGGCGCCGCCGTCGCCGAGCAGCCACCCGCCTGGCGCGCCGGGCTGCCCGGTGCCCGCAGCGCCGGGGGCGCCGTTGGCGAACAGCGGCCGCCCGGTAAACGCCTGAACCGGCGCGTCGATCGCGTGGAGCACCTGCTGCTGCAGGCTATGCACGGGCGAAGTGCTTGCCGGAGCGTTGAAGCCGTCGACCCCCAGCAGTAGGCCGCTGGTACCGCCCGCGCCGGTGGTACCCAGCACCGTGCCGGTCCCGGGGTTGCCGCCGTTGCCGCCGTTGCCGAGCAGCAGGGCATTGCCGCCGGCCCCGCCGGCACCACCCGCGGCGGCCAAGCTCGATCCGCCGGCGCCGCCGGCGCCACCATTACCCAGGCCGCCGCTCATGCCGCCGTTTCCGCCGGTGCCGCCGGCACCGAGGACGCTGGCCCCTCCGGCCCCGCCTGCCCCGCCCGGCCCAACCAGGCCGCCGTTGCCGGCGGCAACGCCCTGCTGCTCGGCAACGGCGGCAACGGCGGCAACGCCGGGACCG
>NZ_LZKE01000174.1:0-6260 GCF_001672675.1 Mycobacterium sp. E2327 | reverse complement strand
CCGAGCGCGCCGATGATCAGCACGACGAACGGAACCTTGCTCGCCAGCGTCCGCGGCCGCAGGTCGATCGACGCGAGCCGGGTGGCCAGCCGCTCGGTCAGCCGGGGCCGGATAGCCTTGGGCGCCTTGGCTTTCCGTGCCTTGGCCCGCGCCTTGGCCTGGCTCGCGTTCTTGGGCCGGCCCGACCGCTCGACCGGCCGGGCGATCGGGCTGGTTTGCGGCCCGGAGTGATGCGACCGACCCTCGCGGGCGTTGGCCGAGGCGCTCCCGGGCCGGGTGCGGCGAGCCGACGGCGAGTCGGCCGCGGCGCGCCGGCCCTTGCGGGCGGATCCGTCGCGTCCGCCCCGTCGCTTGGGCGTCTCGCGCTTTACCTTCATGAGTCGCCTTTCCCGCTAACCTGCCGTGATTGCCCGTCTGTGCCCAGCCGTTGCACCGCCCGTAATCGCACCGCGGCGCTGCGCGGATTGCGTTCGACCTCGGCGGCGTCCGCGCGTTCGGCGCCGCGCGTCAACGACCGGAATCTCGGCCCGTGGCCGGGAAGTTCGAGCGGAAGATCCACCGGCGTGCGCGACGCGACCGCGTCGGCGAACACGCGCTTGACGATCCGGTCCTCCAGCGATTGGTAGGCCATCACCGCGATGCGCCCGCCGGCCGTCAACGCGTCCAGCGCAGCGGGTAGAGCGTCGCGCAACGAGGTCAGTTCGTCGTTGACGGCAATCCGCAGCGCCTGGAACGTCCGCTTGGCCGGATGTCCGCCGGTGCGTCGGGCGGGTGCCGGAATCGCTTGGTACAGCAGCTCTACCAACTCCGCGGTCGAGGTGAACGGGGCGCGGGCGCGCCGGGCGACGATCTGCTTGGCGATGCGGCGGGCGAACCGCTCCTCGCCGTAGCGGTGCAAAATGTCAGCCAGCGAGGCCTCGTCGTAGGTGTTGACGATGTCGGCCGCGGTCAACGGCGACGACGGGTCCATCCGCATGTCCAGGGGCGCGTCCTTCGCGTAGGCGAAGCCCCGTTCGGCGCGGTCGAGCTGCATGGAGGACACGCCGAGGTCGAACAGGATACCGTCGACGGATTCGGTTGCCGCACAGCCGGATTCGGCCAGCGCGTCGGCGAGGCCGTCGTATCGGGCGTGCACCAGGGTGACCCGGTCGGCGAACCGGCCCAGTCGGTCTCGGGCGATGTCGAGGGCGCTGGGATCGCGGTCGAGCCCGATCAGCCGCAGCCCGGGCAGGTCGGTCAGGAATCGCTCCGCGTGACCGCCGGCGCCCAGCGTGGCGTCGACGAGGACCGCCCCGCTTCCGTCGGGGTGCCGGCGCGTCAGGGCGGGGGTGAGCAGCTCGACGCAGCGATCCAGCAGGACGGGCACATGCCCGAAGTCGTCCGAATTCTCAGCCACCGCAACGCCTCCCCGGAGGGCCGCCCTGGCGCCCCCGTCGGCCCGAAGGGCCGCCCTTGCACCCAGGTCTCTGTCCGAAGATACGAACCTGGCGTTGGGGAAGTACGCCAGGGTCGGTTCGGGCAGAGGCCACGATGCACGGGCACGCGCCTCAGATAATGTCGCCGAGTGCTTCATCGCTGGCCGCGGAGAAGTTCTCTTCATGGGTCTGCTGGTAGTCGTGCCACGCCTGCGCATCCCAGATCTCGAGGTAGTCGACCGCCCCGATCACCACGCAGTCCTTGGTCAGGTTCGCGTAGCGGCGGTGGTCGGCCGACAGGGTGATGCGGCCCTGCGCGTCGGGATGCTGCTCGTCGGTGCCGGCGGCGAGATTGCGCAGGAAGGCCCGGGCTTCGGGGTTGCTGCGGGAGGTCTTGCTGGCTCGGCGCGCCAGCGCCTCGAATTCCGTCCGGGGGTAGACCGCGAGGCTGTGGTCCTGGCTCTTGGTGACCATCAACCCCCCTGCCAACGTGTCGCGGAACTTGGCGGGCAACGTCAGCCGCCCCTTGTCGTCGAGCTTGGGCGTGTAGGTGCCGAGAAACACCAGCTCACCTCCCGTGGAGACCCGGCTCTCGCCTCACCTAAACGCTTCAGCCACCATACCCCACCATCCCCCACTTCGCCCCATTTCTAGGGTGTCGTGGCCGAGTTTTCCCGCTCTTTCGCCACCGCGCGCGGTCCGGTCGCCGGCCGATGGCTCCAGACGTCGCACTGCGGCCCCGTCGTCGGGCCGGAAAACCGCACTTCAGGGCCATAAAATCGCCGGGTGGGGCGCAGTGGGGCGTTCCGGTGGGGCCCAGTGGGGCGTGTCGCGCGCGCCGGGCTCGATTTGGGCTCGATTGGAAGTCGAAATGAACTACGCCCCGCGCATCCCTCGCTTGAGCGCAAAAAAAGAGGTAGCCATGATGGCTACCTCTTACGAAGCGTTATGCTCGCTACTCGTCGAAGCGCCGGCGGAAGCGATCCTCCATGCGGCTGGTGAACGAGCCGCCGCCCTTGTTGCGCCGCTGGCGCGCCGATCCGGGCGCCGAACCGGAACGGTCCGGCCTGCCCGCCAGCCGCGGGCCGGTGATCGCATAGACCACGCCGCCGAACATCACGATGAAGCCAAAGACGCTCAGAATTGGGAAACTTCCGATCATCGTGGCTTTGAACGCCACCCCGGAGACCAACATCGCCAGGCCGATGACGAACAGCGCCGCGCCTTGCAGGCGCCGCCGCGCGGTCGGCGCGCGCAACCCTCCGCCACGGACGCTCGACGCGAATTTAGGGTCCTCCGCGTAGAGGGCGCTCTCGATCTGATCGAGCATCCGCTGTTCATGATCGGAGAGTGGCATTCGTCCCTCCTTGCCGACAGTTTGGCACGTAACTATCGATAGCACGCGGATGCCCGTTAAGGGCAACTACCACAAATGATACGAGGTCAATCTGTGGCGTACCACTGGTTCGGCAGCGATTCTATCCCGGGCGGGTTCGCGCGCCGGTCGACCTCGCAACGACGGTGCGCCGCAACCCGCTTGCCGAACCGGCCCGTTTCGCCCCGCTGCTACCCGCAGCCGCCGGGCGCGCCGGGCCGCGGGGGTCGGATAATGGCGACAGCGCCACGGGACCGAACTCACACCTGAAGCCACCCGATGAGGAGGACACCGCGAGTTGGCGATATTCCTCATCGATCTGCCGCCGAGCGATATGGAGCGCCGCCTGTCCGACGCCCTCGGGGTCTACGTCGAAGCGATGCGATACCCGCGGGGCACCGAGAACCAGCGCGCCGCCATGTGGCTCGAACACATCCGCCGGCACGGCTGGCAAGGGGTGGCCGCCGTCGAGGCCGAGGCGCCCGAGGGGCCCGGCGCCCAGCCGCCGTCGGCCGCCGAACTGAGCGACGCCCCCCTGCTCGGCGTGGCCTACGGGTATCCCGGCGCGCCCGGGCAGTGGTGGCAGCAGCAGGTGGTCTTGGGCCTGCAACGCGGCGGCTCGCCGCCCCAGGAGATCGCCCGGCTGATGAACAGTTACTTCGAGCTGACCGAGCTGCACATCCACCCCCGCGCGCAGGGCCGCGGCCTGGGCGAGGCCCTGGCCCGCCGGCTGCTCGCGGGGCGCTCCGAGGCGAACGTCCTGCTGTCCACCCCGGAAATCAACGGGGAACCGAACCGTGCCTGGCGGCTGTACCGGCGGCTGGGGTTCAACGACGTCATCCGCCGCTACCACTTCGCCGGGGACCCACGGGCGTTCGCGATCCTGGGCCGCACCCTTCCGCTGTAGCGACACCGCCCGGGGCGCCACACCCGGCGCGCCGGATCTGGCACGATGACGTCGTGCACGCCAGCCCCGCCCCGGTTCGGCCCCGCGGCTTCACGCCCCGGCGGCGCCGCGCCTTGGCCATCGCGATGCTGCTGTTGATCGTGCCCCTGGCGAGTGGGTGCCTGCGGGTCCGGGCGTCGCTCACCGTGTCGCCCGACGACCTGGTGTCCGGGGAGATCATCGCGGCGGCCAAGCCGAAGACGCCGAAGGACACCGGCCCGCAGCTCGACACCAACAACCTGCCGTTCGGCCAGAAAGTGGCGGTGTCGAACTACGACAGCGACGGCTACGTGGGCTCGCAGGCGGTGTTCTCCGACCTGACCTTCGCCGAGTTGCCGCAGCTGGCGAACATGAACTCCGACGCCCAGGGGGTGAACCTGTCGCTGCGCCGGAACGGCAACCTGGTGATCCTCGAGGGCCGGGCCGACCTGACGTCGGTGACCGACAACGACGCCGACGTCGAGCTGACGGTCGCCTTCCCCGGTGTCGTGACATCCACCAACGGCGACCGCGTCGAGTCCGACGTGGTGTCGTGGAAGCTCAAACCGGGCGTGGTGACCACCATGAGCGCCAACGCCCGATACACCGACCCGAACACCCGTAACTTCACCGGCGCGGGCGTGTGGCTGGGCATCGCGTCCTTCGCGGCGGCCGGCGTGGTGGCGGTGCTGGCCTGGATGAGCCGCGACCGCTCGCCGCGGCTCACGGCGCCACGCGACCAGCCGCCCAGCTAGGGCGACCGGTAGTCGGGCTAGGGCGACCAGTAGTCGAGCATCTCCGCGAAGGTCTGGAACGCGGGCCCGGAAACCCCGTAGGTCGCCTCGAAGTGGATGCTCAGCGGAAAGCCGAGCTCGGCGACCCCGTCGATGACGCGCTTGTACAGGTCGACCATCAGCCGGCGCTTTTGGTCCGGCTCGCTGCCGGCCAACCGTTGGACGAACTCCTGCTCGCGCGCCACCGCGGCGTTGCCCGGGTCCTGAATCAGCCAGTTGATCAGGCCGACGCGGCTCTCCACCTTCGGCACGAACCCGAAGGACAGCAGAAGCTCGGGCCGGTGATCGGTGTTGTTGGCGAAATCGGTCAAAAAACCCACGATGGCGTCGGAGTACAGCAGCTGGGTCATGCCGTACGTCGCGCCCTGGTTGCACTTGAAGTTCAGCCGGCCCTGCTCGCCCTCGCGGGTGGGGATCACGATCACGCCGCGGTTGGTCACCAGGTCGCGGTAGATCGACAGCGCGTCCGTCGGCGCGACGCCGGAGCCCTCGCCGTCGTTCATGGTGCGCGGGACGCCGACGAAGACGACGCCCTCCATGCCGGCGGCGCACAGGTCGGTCAGCCGGCCGCGCAGCGACACCTCGTCCATGAACGCCGTCACCTGGGTGCACAGGCCCTGGAATCCCGGCAACTCGGGTTTGATGATCGACCAGAAGTCCAGGACGTCGAGCTTCTGCTTCATGGCGACGGGCCGATCGTCGTCCTCGGCGATCATCCCGGGGATCATCACGTGCCGGATCCGGCCGTCGAGGCCGAATTCGCCCGAGTACCGCACCACTTTTCGCGCGTCTTCGAGGGCCCGTTCCTTACCGTCTTCGACGTTGGGGGGCACCAACTCGAGCGCGATGGTGTTGAGGGTCACGCGGCTCCTATCGCTCAGATCCACCAGACGACTTGCTTCCCAGATCGCCAGCATAGGGGCGGAATAGTGAGGCAGTCGAAGCAACTCGGGTCCCGGAAGCGACATACACTGTCGGCCCTAGGGACAAGCCGAGCAGAAAGGGGCGCCGCGCTGAGCCTGAATGCTTCAGAGGCAGCGGCAACCGGCGAGTTGACCGGCGCGATCACCGAGCAACTCCGGCGGTACCTGCGCGGCCGGCGCGAGCGGACGGCCTACATCGGCGCCGACTACGACGTCCTGGTCGCCGCCCTGGAGGACTTCGTGCTCAACGGGGGCAAGCGGCTGCGGCCCGCGTTCGCCTACTGGGGCTGGCGGTCGGTGGCGAGCGGGGAGCCCGAACCCGAAGTGTTGCTGCTGTTTTCCGCGCTCGAACTGCTGCACGCCTGCGCGCTGGTGCACGACGACGTGATCGACGCCTCCTCCACCCGCCGCGGCAAGCCGACCGCGCACGTGCGCTTCGCCGCGCTGCACCGCGACCGGGGCTGGCGCGGCTCACCCGAGCAGTTCGGGACGTCGGCGGCCATCCTGCTCGGCGACCTCGCGCTGGCCTGGGCCGACGACATCGTCTTCGGGGCCACACTGCCGCCCGACGCGCGCGGCCGGGTCCAGCGTGTGTGGGCCGACATCCGCACCGAGGTGCTGGGCGGGCAATACCTCGACATCGTCGCCGAGAACAGCGGCGCCGAGTCGATCGCGTCGGCGATGAACGTCGACACGTTCAAGACCGCCTGCTACACAGTGGCGCGGCCGCTGCAGCTGGGCGTGGCCGCCGCCGCCGACCGGCCCGAAGTGCAGGAAGCCTTCAAAGAATTCGGGACCGACATCGGCGTCGCGTTCCAGCTGCGCGAC
>NZ_LZKE01000173.1:0-881 GCF_001672675.1 Mycobacterium sp. E2327 | reverse complement strand
CTCGCGTCGATCGACCTGCGGCCGCGGACGCTGGCGAGCAAGGTTCCGTTCGTCGTGCTGATCATCGGCGCGCTCGGCCTGGGGCTGGGCCTGACCCTGTGGTTGTCCACCGACTCCGCCGAGCGGTCCTATCAGTTGAGCCACGCCCGTGAGAAGAACCGGATGCTGCAGCAGCAGAAGGAGTCGCTGGAACGTGATGTGCGCGAGGCGGAATCGGCGCCCGCGCTGGCCGAAGCGGCCCGCAAACAGGGCATGATCCCGACGAGGGACACCGCGCACCTGGTCCAGGACCCGGCCGGTAACTGGGTCGTCGTCGGCAGCCCGAAGCCCGCCGACGGCGTTCCGCCGCCGCCGCTGAACAGCAAGATCTCCGACGCGCCCCCGCCGGCCCCACCGCCCCCGCCGCTTCCGCCGGAGGTCCCGGTCCGGGTGATGCCCGCGCCCGGGGCCCCTCCGGTGCCGGCGAGGTCGGGACCTGAAGCGCTGTTGCGGGCCCCGGACGGCTCGTCGACCGTGGGCGGCCAACACCTGCCCGCGCAGCTGCCCGTCGCGCCGCTGCCGGGGATGCCGGGCGGCCCGGCAACCGGGCACTTCCAGGGTGTGGTGCCGGTGCTGCCGACGCCGGGACTGCCGTCCCCGGCCGCCCCGGCGCAGCCTCCGGTGCCCGCCGAGGTCTCGATTCCCATGGGCGGCCTGCCGATCCCGGCCCCCGCACCGGTGCCCGCTCCGCTGCCCGCGGAAGTGCCGGTCCCGGTGCGGCCGGCAATGCCCGGTCCGGCCGCGCCAGCCCCTCAGGCCCCGCAACCGAGCGCGCCGATGATCAGCACGACGAACGGAACCTTGCTCGCCAGCGTCCGCGGCCGCAGGTCGATCGACGCGAG